>CAZLXG010000012.1:23130-39063 GCA_964563585.1 uncultured Flavobacteriaceae bacterium
GAAGATTTAAACGGTAAACTTTACGAAATATATCAACAACAACAACAGCTTCGTAATGCTTTACAAGAGAAGCTTGCTAAAGAAGGAATTGGTGGTAATGGCGATGCTTTGGTAAGAAAAATGGAAGAAATAGAACTCGATTTATTAAATAAAGGATTTACAAACCAAACGCTTCAAAAAATGATGGAATTAAAACATCAATTATTAAAACTTGAAAACGCAACGTTTCAGCAAGGAAAAGAAAATAAAAGAGAGTCCGAAACAAACAAAAATCAGTTCAATAATAATACAAATAATCAAATTCCAACGGCTAAACAATATTTTAAAACTACCGAAATATTGAATAGACAAGCACTACCTTTGCGGCAAGTATACAAAAAGAAAGTACAAGAGTATTTTAAAACAAAGAATGATTAGCTTTAACTACGAAACTGATTTTTTATTAGATGATAATGAACTGATTGCAGTATGGGTATCAAAAGTGATTTCTAATGAGGGATTTAAAGAAGACGAAATAAATTATATTTTTTGTGATGATGAATATCTTCATAAATTAAATGTAGAATTTCTTAATCACGATACATTTACTGACATTATTAGCTTTGATTATTCTGTCGGAAAAATAATACAAGGAGATATTTTTATTTCCATAGAAAGAGTTAAAGAAAACGCTAAGAATTTTGATGTTACTTTTCTTGATGAACTAAACCGTGTCATCGTTCATGGTGTTTTACATTACTGTGGCTATAAAGATAAAACGGAAAAAGACGCTAGTTTAATGCGTGAAAAAGAAAATCACTACTTAACTCAAATAGTTTGATGTATAAGAATTCAATGTATATTTGCGGGCTTAAATAATTAGAGTGTTCCACGTGGAACACATAATCAAAACAATTATGTTTAACGAGGTTTATGATGTTGTCGTTGTTGGTGCCGGCCATGCAGGAAGTGAAGCTGCTGCTGCTGCTGCTAATTTAGGAAGCAAAACATTGCTTATAACTATGAGCCTGCAAAACATTGCGCAAATGTCTTGTAACCCTGCTATGGGCGGAATTGCGAAAGGACAGATTGTTAGAGAGATTGATGCGCTTGGTGGTTACAGTGGAATTGTTTCAGATACATCGGCGATTCAGTTTAAAATGTTGAATAAATCTAAAGGACCAGCTATGTGGAGCCCGAGAGTACAAAGCGATAGAATGCGTTTTGCTGAGGACTGGAGATTGCTTTTAGAAGGAACACCAAATTTAGATTTTTATCAAGAAATGGTTTCTGGTTTATTAGTTGAAAAAGGGAAAGTTGTTGGAGTAAAAACGTCGTTAGGTGTTGAGGTAAAATCTAAATCTGTTGTGCTAACTAATGGTACTTTTTTAAACGGATTAATTCATATAGGTGATAAGAATTTTGGAGGAGGAAGAGCTGGAGAAAAAGCAGCTACAGGAATTACAGAACAGCTTCTTGATTTAGGTTTTGATTCCGGAAGGATGAAAACAGGAACACCACCAAGAGTTGATGGAAGATCGCTTGATTATTCTAAAATGATTGAACAACCAGGAGATGAAAATCCTGAGAAATTTTCTTATTTAGATATTACTAAACCATTGACAAATCAAAGATCTTGTCATATGACTTATACAAGTTTAGAAGTTCATGACTTACTTCGTGAAGGCTTTGATAGGTCGCCAATGTTTAATGGTAGAATTAAAAGTGTAGGACCAAGATATTGTCCTTCGATAGAAGATAAAATAAATCGTTTTGCAGATAAAGATAGACATCAATTGTTTGTAGAACCAGAAGGGTGGAATACCTGTGAGGTTTATGTAAATGGGTTTTCAACATCGCTTCCAGAAGATGTTCAATTTAAAGCAATGCGTTCTGTTGTTGGATTTGAAAAGGTGAAGTTTTTTAGACCAGGTTACGCTATTGAATATGATTATTTTCCACCAACACAATTAAAACATACGTTAGAAACTAAGTTGGTTGAAGGCTTATATTTTGCTGGACAAATTAACGGAACTACAGGATATGAAGAAGCTGCTTCGCAAGGTCTAATGGCAGGAATAAACGCCAGTTTAAAGGTGCAAGAAAAAGAAGCTTTTACCTTAAGAAGAGATGAAGCTTACATAGGTGTTTTGATAGATGATTTAATTACTAAAGGCACAGAAGAGCCTTATAGAATGTTTACTTCTAGAGCTGAATATAGAACATTATTACGTCAAGATAATGCTGATTTAAGGTTAACGCCTAAAGGATTTGAAATTGGTTTAGCAAGCGAAAAGCGTTTACGAAGAATGGAAAAGAAGCACAATGCTGCCGAGAAATTCGTTAAGTTTTTTAGTGATACAAGCGTGAAACCAGAAGAAGCAAATCCTGTTTTAGAATCAAAAGGTTCGGCATTAGTTAGGCAGTCTGATAAGATGTTTAAAATATTTTCTAGACCTAATATTACTATTGATGATGTTCGAAAGTTTAAAGCTGTTGAGCAATATATTATTGATAATAATTTGGATAACGAAGTTATTGAGCAAACAGAAATTCAAGTTAAATATTCTGGATATATAGCAAAAGAAAAGAACAATGCAGATAAATTAACGAGGTTAGAATATGTGAAAATTCCAGAGAATTTTGATTATTCACAAATCAAGTCGATGAGTTTTGAAGCACGAGAAAAACTTAAAAAAATTCAGCCTACAACCGTATCACAAGCATCAAGAATTAGCGGTGTTTCGCCTAACGATATTTCGGTGTTATTGGTTTATATGGGAAGATAGTTTTTAAATGTTCCACGTGGAACAAACGCTTTTTTAATATAATTTGTTTTAGTTTTGTCATTCCGCACTCGGTTCGGAATCCATTTTTATGAGTGAGCCAACTACATTTTTAAAAGTAAAAGACTACTCAGTTTCAGGAGAAGAATTTGAGTTGATTCATAATTCTGAATTTGATTATTTAGAAACCACTCCGCTGCCTTCTTCAGAAAATCTACCTAATTATTATAAAAGTGAAGACTATATTTCTCATACAGATTCTAAAAGAAATCTATTTGAAAAAGCATATCATATAGTTAAAAAAAGCGCTTTAAAAAGAAAGCTAAAATTAATCAATTCATTTAATTCAGAAGAAAAAAATCTTTTAGATATTGGGTGTGGAACAGGTGATTTTTTACAAATTTCAAAAGATAATAATTGGAATGTTTCTGGAATTGAACCAAACGAACGAGCAAGAAATATAGCCAATAAGAAAACGAATAATTCAGTTTTCGAAACAGAGCAATTACTAGTCTTTGAAGACAATAGTTTTGATGTAATAACGCTTTGGCATGTGTTGGAGCATTTACCAAATTTAGAAGAGCACATTGCTGTTTTTAAAAGATTATTAAAACCAAACGGAACTTTAATAATTGCGGTACCAAATTATAAAAGTTACGATGCTAAACATTATAAAATTTTTTGGGCAGCTTTTGATGTGCCAAGACACCTTTGGCATTTTTCACAAGCATCAATTTCGAAATTAGTTTCATTAAAAAAAATGGTTGTAGTAAAAACAAAGCCTATGTTTTTTGATGCGTTTTATGTGAGCCTACTTTCTGAAAAATATAAATCGGGAAAAATGAATTTTATCAAAGGGTTTTGGATAGGTTGTTTTTCAAATTTAAAAGCTATTCAAACAAAAGAGTTCTCTTCTTTAATTTACATCATTAAAAACAGCTAAAATCAATTTATACAAACCTGATTTAGTGTTTCCTGTTAGAAACGCCTAAACACCAGTTGATTTTTTTAAATTGCCTTAAAACGCTTTATCTGAATTCGCTTTTAATAGATATTAGTTATTAATAGATAAAAACACATAAACATTCGTTATATGTTAAATTCAAAATAATTTCGCATTGTTTTATATTCTACTTTATTATTTTTGTGCCGATTAAAAAACTAGAAAATGAAGAATATAATTTATGTAGTATTAGCAGTGTTGATTTTTACTTCTTGTCAAGAACAACAGAAAATCGGATTTGTAGATAACGGAAAAGTTATAAACGATTATCAAGAAAAATTAGACCTTGAAGCCCAATTTAAAGTTAAGAAAGAAGCTTTCAGAAAAAAGTTTGATAGTATAGATCAAGCGTTTCAAGTAGAGGTACAAGCATTTCAAGTGGCAGCACAAAAAATGGCTCAAGCAAAAGCACAAGCAAAATACCAAGAACTTGGTCAGAAAAAACAAATACAGGATCAACAAAAACAAGTAGAAGCACAACAGTTTCAACAAGAATTTCAGGTTGGAATAGATTCTATTATAGTTAAAGTAAAAGACTTTGTAAAAGATTACGGAAAAACAAATGGCTACACTTATATTTTAGGTACAAGTGATGTAGCTGCGAATGTTTTATATGGTATTGATGAAAACGATTTAACTCAAACTATTTTAGACGCATTAAACGCTGTGAATAAAAAGGAATAAATAAAAATTAAACCATAAACAATTAAAAATCAAATATTTACTTAATTTTTTTAATTTGTATTTTATGAAAACCAACCAACAACGTATTGCTTTAAGTGCCTATTTTTTTTATGCCGGGAGATTACTTTGCGTCTTGAGCGTCCCGAATACCAACAATTAAAGCGTTTTTTAATTTAAATGATGCGTAATAGGTATTATACTTTTAGTAATGCCAATTAGCACATTAGCAGATACCATTACTTCGGTTTGGATGGTTTCAAAATTAAATAATGGAGACCCATTGTTCGTATCATTTTTAGTTTTTGTAAGTACGCTTATTAGTGTTTCTTTTGCACAAACCACTTTTGTTTGAGTAGTAATGTTGTACTTTTTTGCATTAGTATGCGCGTATTAAATATTGTAATGAATGCGCAAACCATATCACTTCAAAAAAAATTTAAAAGGAATATTAACAGCTATTCTATTTCCACATTTTTGGTCTGTTTTAATTGGGTTTTGTTTGGTAGGCGCTGGAGTTATCTGCAATTTCCCCGATGACTTATATGTTGGCAGGGAAATCTAAAAAACATTATTCAGGAATGGCAACTTCAATTATAGGAACTTATGCTACAGTCGGCATGTTTATAGGTTCGCCATTAATAGGGTATTTATCACATGGATTTGGGTTGAAAAATGCCTTTTTAACTTTAGCTTTTTGCGGAATTATGTTTATTCCAGTTTCATAATTATTTTTTAAAAACCAGAAAAAAGAAACAAAATAGTTTTAGTTAGGAACATAAAAAGAAAAGGCTTTTGGAATTATTGAAACAGTTAAATTTCCAGTTCCAAGTAATTCACCATCGGCTTGAATAAACGGTTTATCTTCATCTAAAATGGTAACAGTAATTGTATCAGATTTAAAAGTTTTATAATCTTCTAATTTAACCACTGTGCCGCTAAACATTTTTGTTGTGTGTCTTAAAACCGTTAATTTATTATAATCGCCAGCAACACTTATATCAAACAAACCATCTTCAGTATTTGGGTTTTCAGTAAGTAGCATACCGCCGCCAGCATATTTACATAAACCAATTAAAATCATTAAAGATTTACCCTCAATAATTTCAGAATTAATGGTTGTTTTTGAGTTGAAATTTTTAAATAAAAACAGAGTTTTAATCGTTCCAACAACATAAGCTAAAGCTCCAAAGTGTTTTATATTACTTGAATTTTTTACAACATGACCATCAAAACCAACACCCAAAAGATTATTAAAATAGGTTGTTGTATTTTCTACTTCAACTTGACCAATATCTTGTTGTTTTACAATACCATTTTTTATGATTTGAATGGCTGTTTCAATATTTTTCGGAATGTTATACGTCCTTACCCAATCGTTTCCCGTTCCAATAGGAATCACACCAATATTAACCGTGTTTGAAGAGGTAAATTTTTGTGACATAACACCATTTACAACATTATGTAAAGTGCCATCGCCACCAATACAAATAATATTTAAAATGTCTTTTGAAATAGCTTCTTGTACAAGTTCTGAAGCATGATTTGAATATTCTGTAAATTTATAAGTATAATCAAAGTCATATTGATTTAGAAGGCTTTCAATTTTTGGCCATTTTTTATTTGCAGAGCCATTCCCCGAGGTTGGATTAATAATAACAAACCAAGGTTTTGAAGACGCTTCCATTATTCAGCTTTTTTATGAAGCAACCGCGTTAATTTTATAGATAAATCGGTTAAAATAATTTTAGAATTTCCGTTGCGTTCAATATGATAAATAGCCTCTTGTAGCTCGTTACTAATATCTAATATATTGTTGTTATGAATAAAAGGCGCAAAATTTTCAAGTTTAAATTTTTCGATTTTCGGTTCTAAATAAACTAAACTTGTGGTGTTATAATTTAAGAGTAAAGCTTGCCTGAAAAAATCTAAACAGAAATGTAAAAATTGCTTTTGTGTTTCTCTTCCTGTTTTTGCAATATCTTCGCTCCACGAAATTAAATCGTGAATAGCAGCTTTATTTCCTTTGGCTTTAAATGCAGCACGAATCCAAAAGACAAACCATTTTTCAAATTGTAAATCTTCAGAATCTTGATACACTAAATCGCAGGCTTTATTATAATTTCCGTTAGATTGATGTGCGATTTTTGTAGCTACAGAAGTTTCTAAGCTATAATTTTTAATCAACGCTTTTATAATAACTTCTTCTGCCAAAGGCGGAAAATGTAATACTTGACAACGCGATCGAATGGTGTTAATTATTTGCTCTTCATCTTCAGCAATTAAAATAAAAATAGTTTTATTTGGCGGTTCTTCAATAAGCTTTAAAAGCTTGTTGGCACAAGCAATATTCATTTTCTCTGCCATCCAAATAAGCATCACTTTGTAACCGCCTTCGTAAGATTTTAATACTAATGATTTTACAATATCTTGCGCTTCATCCACACCTATTTGCCCTTGTTTATTATCCACACCAAGCAACTTATACCAATCGAATAAATTACCATAAGGCTGTTCTTTTAAAAGTTGTCGCCATTCTTCTATATAGTGTTTAGAAACAGGATGACTTTTTGCTTTACTGCTTGTAGTAACGGGGAAAGCAAAATGCAAATCGGGGTGTGAAACATTTTTAAATTTAAGATTACAAGCATCGTTTCCAGAACCATTTTCGCCATTAGTATTATCACACAAAAGATATTGTGCATAGGCAATTGCCATTGGAAGTGTACCGCATCCTTCTGGACCTACAAATAATTGAGCATGCGGAACTCTGCCATTATCAACACTTTGCGTTAAGTGTTTTTTAATGTGTTCTTGTCCTAAAATGTCTTCGAAAAGCATGAAACAAACCTACATAATTTTTTTGTTATTAAATAGCATGAAATATTAAGGTAGATATAGTTTTTTAATAATTCTTTTGAAGCTATATCGTTTTCGTTAAAAAACTCATTTTTTAGCTTTGTTTTATTAGTTACATTTGTACTTTAATCACGCTAATATTAGAATAATGAGAACTCTTAATGATTTTAATTTTGAAAACAAAAAAGCCTTAATTCGAGTAGATTTTAATGTGCCTTTAAATGAGAATTTTGAAGTAACAGATGACACTAGAATTGTATCAGCAAAACCAACAATTATTAAGATTTTAGAAGACGGAGGAAGTTGTATTTTAATGTCGCATTTAGGACGACCAAAAGGAGTTCAAGAAGAATTCTCATTAAAACATATAGCAGATACAGTTGAAGATGTTTTAGGCGTAGAAGTTAAGTTTGTAGACGAATGTATTGGTGAAAAAGCTGAAGCTGCAGTAGCTAATTTAGAAGCGGGGCAAATTTTATTATTAGAAAACTTAAGGTTTCATAAAGAAGAAACAGCAGGTGATAAAGACTTTGCTGAACAACTTTCAAAATTAGGAGATATTTATGTAAATGATGCTTTTGGAACAGCACATAGAGCACATGCCTCTACAACTATTGTTGCTCAATTTTTCCAAGATAAAAAATGCTTCGGAAGTTTATTAGCACAAGAAATAGAGAGTATTGGCAAAGTAATGGAAACAGGTGAAAAACCAGTTTTAGCAGTACTTGGAGGCGCAAAAGTATCTTCAAAAATTACTATTATAGAAAACATTCTTGATAAAGTTGACCATTTAATAATTGGTGGCGGTATGACGTTTACATTTGTAAAAGCTCAAGGTGGGAGTATTGGCGATTCAATTTGCGAAGACGATAAAATGGAGTTGGCTTTAGAGATATTGAAACAAGCAAAAGCAAAAAATGTTCAAATACATATTCCCGTAGATGTTGTTGCAGCAAACGCATTTAGTAATGATGCCGAAACACAAATTGTTGATGTTACTAAAATTCCAGACGGTTGGCAAGGTTTAGATGCTGGACCAAAATCTATTGAAAATTTTCATAACGTTGTAATGCAAAGTAAAACCATACTTTGGAACGGACCATTAGGTGTTTTTGAAATGGAAAATTTTGCAAACGGAACGATTGCTTTAGGAAATTCGATTGCAGAATCTACTAAAAACGGCGCTTTTTCTTTAGTTGGTGGTGGTGATTCTGTTGCTGCGGTTAAGCAGTTTGGTTTTGCAGATAAAGTAAGTTATGTAAGCACTGGTGGTGGCGCTATGCTAGAAAGTTTAGAGGGAAAAACACTTCCAGGAATTGCAGCTATTTTAGAATAAACTAAATTAAGTTTTCAAATTCGCTTAAAAAATACGATTTTAGCCATACTATCGTTCATAACAGACTGTTTTAAGGTAAGGCTTCAAGACAGTCAAAAACACACGTTGAAAGTTTTAGAGAAAACTTCAAAATAATTAAATCTTAATTATTGAGCGAAACGAAATTATGGCTTTACGTTTTTTTATAATATTATTTATTTATGGTTTTGCGACTTCTTTTTCGCAAACACAAGATTCTATTGTTTCTCAAAAAGAAATAAAATTAGATTCTTTAATTGATGGAAGCATTCGTTTTAATCAACAAATTAAAGCTGAAATGGATAGCACTTCAATTAAAAAATTAGAAGACAATGAGCTTGCAGTAAAGTTTGACGAAAAATGGTTAGAAGAATTATATAGCAATAATTTATTTGATACTATTTATAAATCGGTTACCGAGCTAACTTATGAAGCTGTTGATTATCCAGAACTATCAACCGATACACTTAAAGCAAGATTAAAAGAACTTGATGCTAGAACGCCTTTTAATGTAGAATATAATCCTTCGCTAGAAAGCGTAATAAAATCATATTTAAAACATAGGCGCAAACACTTACAAAAACTCATGACTTTGAGTGCTTTTTATTTCCCGATGTTCGAGCGTGAATTGGATAATCATAATATTCCTTTAGAAATAAAATATTTAGCAATTGTTGAGTCGGCATTAAAACCAAGAGCAAAATCTAGAGTTGGCGCAACGGGTTTATGGCAGTTTATGTTTGCCACAGGAAAGGAATATGGTTTAGATGTAAGTAGTTATGTAGATGAACGTAGTGATCCCATAAAATCTACCGAGGCAGCAGCAAAATATTTAGCAAGATTATATAAAATTTTTGGCGATTGGGATTTAGCTTTGGCGGCATATAATTCTGGACCAGGAAATGTTTCAAAAGCAATACGGCGCTCTGGAGGTTATAGAAATTACTGGAATATAAGACCAAATTTACCACGAGAAACGGCAGGTTATTTACCAGCATTTTTAGCGAATATGTATATTTTTGAATATGCTGAAGAACACGGATTTAAAAAACTAAAACCAGAATTAACTTATGTAGAAACCGATACGATTAGAGTAAAGCAGATGATAACGCTCGATCAAGTTTCGGAAGTTACTGGAGTAAAAATGGAAGAACTTCAGTTTTTAAACCCATCATATAAATTAGATATTATTCCTTTTATAAAGAATGAAAATTATGCATTACGCTTGCCAAGAAGCGCTATTGGGATTTTTGTAAATAACGAAGAAAAAATATATGCGTTTGCAAAAGAAGAATTTGATAAACGCGAAAAACCGTTACCCAAATTTTTTAATGCAGATAGCAAAATACGATATCGCGTAAGGTCTGGTGATTATTTAGGGAAAATAGCAAGAAAATATGGCGTTAGAGTTAGCCAAATAAAACAATGGAATGGTTTAAGAAGCAATAATTTAAGGGTTGGGCAACGGTTAAGTATTTATCCAAGAAAACCAAATGTATCAGTAGCTTCATCGGCTAAAAAAGCATCAACCACGAAACCGATTTCAGGAAATATAATATCTTATACCGTAAGAAACGGAGATTCACTTTGGAGCATTGCTCAAAAATTTCCAGGAGTTTCTATTCAAAATATTAAAGATTGGAACGATATTAGTGGTACTAAATTGAAACCAGGAATGAAACTTAAAATTTCAAAAGGATAAATTCCCTTAAAACTAACTTATTATGCGAAAAATTCTTTTAATAATATTGTCGTTAGCATTTGTAATGTCTTGTAATGACGATAAGAAAACGACAAAAAATAAACCACTTTTTAGCTCTTCGGGTAATATAAATAGTGTGTCGGTAATTATTAGTAACGAGATGTGGAAAGGTAGTGTTGGAGAAGCTATTAGAGGCGTTCTTACTACTATTGTTTCTGGGTTACCACAAGACGAACCATCACATAAGATAAATCAAATACCGCCAAATGTTTTTTCTGGTTTTGTAACAAAAAATAGAACCATTTTAAAAATAGAAATGGGTAAAGCTCCAGCTATAATAATTGCAGAGGATGTATATGCTAGACCCCAAAAAGTAGTTGTTATTCAAGGGCAAACAAAAGAAGATATTATTAATTTGATGAATGATAATTCTGAAAAAATATTAAATGAATTTAAGAAAGAAGAGCTAAAAGAACAACAACGACGTATTCATAAATCGCTTCATAAAAACACATCAATTAAAGAAAAGTTAGGATTATCTATCAGTTTTCCTTCAGCATATAGAATAGCAAAAGAAGAGGATAATTTTTTCTGGCTAAGGAAAGATATTAGAACAGGAGACATGAATATAATGATTTATGAGCTCCCTTTTGATGCCTTAAAAAGAAGTGATAGCACAGTGGGTTCTATTATAAAGTTGCGCGATTCAATAGGTAAAATTCATATTCCAGGAGCTATTGAAGGCTCGTATATGATTACAGAAGAAGCTTATGCACCTTATTTATTTGAAACTATTGTTGACAACAGACCAACAATTGAAACCAAAGGAACCTGGGAAGTGAAAAATGCATTTATGGCAGGTCCTTTTATTCATTACGCTATTGAAGATAAAATTAATAATAGATGGGTGGTTCTTGAAGGCTTCACATTTGCACCTTCGGTAGCGAAAAGAAACAATATGTTTGAGCTTGAAGCTATTATTAAATCTGTTAAAATAGATTAGTTATACTAAATTTTAAAAACAAAAAAGCCAACACATTGTGTTGGCTTTTACTTTATAAATAAAAGAAATTTTATTCTTTTTTATCGTCTTTAGGCTCTTCTTCTTTGCTGGCATCTTTAAATTCTTTAATACCGCTACCTAAACCACGCATTAATTCGGGTATTTTTTTACCTCCAAATAATAACAAAACAACAACAGCTATTAAAACTATTTGTGGCCAACCAATAATTAACGGTAACATATATAAGCTCATAATAAATATCTTTAAAAAGCAAAGTTAATAATTAAAGTTTAATAATTTCGTTTAAAAGTTAACTTTAGCATAAAGAGAAACTAGTCTTGTAATAATTTTATATATTTTTGTTTTTAAGATGGATGACAATAAGAAGGAATCAAAAAAAATTAAACGGAAATTACTCGATAAGTATCGGTTAGTAATATTAAATGAAGATACTTTTGAAGAACGATTGTCGTTTAAACTAACGCGATTAAATGTTTTTGTATTAACATCGTTGTCGGTTATTTTTTTAATAGGCGCAACGTATTTACTAATTGCATTTACACCGCTTAGAGAATATATTCCTGGATATTCATCTACAGCTTTAAAAAAGAAAGCTCTTGAGTTAAATTATAAAACAGATTCTTTACAACAAGTAATAGGGATGAATGCACGTTATTACTCGTCTATAAAAAAAGTGCTTAAAGGTGATGTAAGTGAAGTAGATTTTAATAGAGATTCTATTATTGAAGCTGTTAAATTAGAAGCAAGCGAAGTTGATTTTAATCCAACATTAGAAGATTCACTTTTAAGAGAAAAAGTAAATAAAGAAGACAAATACAATTTATTCGAATCTGCTACAACCTCGTCAAACTTTGTGCTATTCCCACCAGTAAACGGTACAATTAGCGAGCCTTATAATATAAAAGAGAAGCATTATGCCGTAGATGTTGTAGTGGCAAAAAACACGCCGGTAAAAGCAACAACTGATGGTATTGTTATTTTTGCCGAATGGACAGCAAGCACAGGTTACGTCATGATTATTGAGCATAGTTATGGTTTGATATCTGTATATAAACACAATGCTGCTTTAACCAAAACACAAGGCGATTTAGTAAAAACAGGAGAAGTTATTGCAACCGCAGGAAGTACGGGAAATTTATCTACTGGACCACATTTGCATTTTGAACTTTGGAATGACGGTTACCCAATTAATCCAACTAATTTTATAGATTTTAAATAAATGATTTCATTAAAGTCTACACTAGCAAAACCATTTGCAAAACGCGTATATAGAAGAGTCCAAAAGTGGGCAAAGAACCCTATTGAAACTCAAGAAAAAGTATTTCAAAATTTAATAAGTAAAGCGACTTCTACAGAATTTGGGAAAGAGCATGATTTTGTGAGTATTAATAATTACAATGATTTTGTAAAACGAGTTCCTGTACGAGATTATGAAGCCTTAAAGCCTTATGTTGAAAAAGTAATTGCAGGAGAAGAAAATATACTTTGGACAGGTAAACCTGTTTATTTTGCAAAAACATCGGGTACAACATCGGGTGTAAAATATATTCCAATTACAGATGTGTCAATTAAAGCACAAGTAGAATCATCACGTAATGCGATTTTACTTTATATTAATGAAACTGGGAATAGTAAATTTGTTGATGGTAAAATGATTTTTTTACAAGGAAGCCCAGTTCTAAATAAACAAAATGGGATTAATGTGGGAAGGTTATCAGGAATTTCGGCACATTATGTGCCAAAATATCTTCAGAAAAACAGAATGCCATCTTGGGAAACAAATTGTATTGAAGATTGGGAAACCAAGGTAAATGCTATAGTTGAAGAAACGGTTAATGAAGACATGACAATTATTGCTGGTATTCCGTCGTGGGTTCAAATGTATTTTGAAAAACTTCAACAAAAAACAGATAAAAAAGTAGGGGATATTTTTAAAAACTTCAACCTTTTTATTTTTGGAGGTGTAAATTATGAGCCTTATAGAGCAAAGTTTGAAAACCTTATTGGACGAAAAGTTGATAGTATAGAATTGTATCCTGCAAGTGAAGGCTTTTTTGCTTTTCAAGATAAGCAGAATGAAAAAGGCATGTTGCTTCAATTGAATTCAGGTATCTTTTACGAGTTTATAAAAACAGATGAGTTTTTTAATGAAAATCCCAAACGCATCCCTATTAAGGACGTTGAGGTTGGTGTAAATTATGTAATGATTATTTCAACAAACGCGGGTCTTTGGGCGTATAATATTGGAGATACGGTTCAGTTTACCTCAACAAAACCATATCGTGTAATTGTTTCAGGTAGAATAAAACATTTTATTTCTGCCTTTGGCGAACATGTTATTGGGAAAGAAGTTGAACAAGCAATGCAGGAAGCAACATTAGATTCTTCCGTTCGTATTACTGAGTTTACAGTTGCACCTCAAATAAACCCAAATGAAGGTTTACCGTTTCATGAATGGTTTGTGGAATTTGAAAATGAACCTGATAATATTTCCGCGTTAGCGAAAAAAATTGATGCATCGTTACAAAAACAAAATAGTTATTATTTCGATTTAATTGAAGGCAAGGTTTTACAACCACTTAAAATTACTAAAGTTGAGAAAGATGGATTTCAAAATTATATGAAATCGATAGATAAATTGGGTGGTCAAAATAAAATTCCAAGACTGTCTAATGATAGAAAAATTGTTGAAGAGTTCCCTCAGTATAATTAACCCAAATAGTATTATCTTTGCCCTGTATGAGTAACATAAAACACCACGAAAGAACGAGAGCGCAAGAAAGCTCGAATGCTATAGAAAGAATGTACATTACGATGCGCCATTTATTTAATAGAGGCTTCTATAAACCTATGGGCGTATCGGGAGAATCACTGCGTCAAGCACTATTATTATTGCGCCCAGAAATTTATGGCTCAATAGGTGAAGAAAAAGCTGAGCTAGAAGGATTATTATACGTAATTGATAGATTACCAATTGGTATTGAAGAATGCTCTTTTATTAATTTAACAAGTGACGAAGGGTATTCTAATTCTCATTTTAAACCTATTATTCCTGAAAAAAGACGTCGTAATTGTTATAGAATAGATGCGGAACAAATGAATATTGAAATCACTCGAGGCAGATCGGAGATTTACGATATTTTAACGCATATCACATTTCTTTTTGTCGAATCGCACAAGATAAGTAATCGCGTTCTTATTGATGAAGAAGGCACAACAACAAGAGATTGGGTTAAGCTTGAAAAGGCGGTATTAAGCACTAAAAAATTATCATTACAAGAACGTGAGATTGCCATTACTCACACGGCAAATATTTTAGGCAGAACGTTTAGTGAGTTAACTCAAGCTTATGCTGAATTTGCTACACCAAAACAGCCAGAACGTTTATTACACATTGTATATTGGTTAGGTAAATTAGCGATTGAAGAACAAATACATAATAATAAGCGCACAGTAACATTTAGCCCTGTTTTAAGAGAGCGTTTAGGGCATCATATTCATGGTGAAGTTTGGGCGAACACAATTAAAGAAACACTTTTTGAAAATGATTTATTAGAACGACCAATTCATATTATTAGTGCTAATATGCATAGTGTAAAAAACACACTTTTTACACCCAATGCTTTAAAAAATATTGTTTCTAAAAAAGATATATTTGAGGTTTACGAATCTTTAAGTAAAAAAGAAAACGAAGCGTATCGTAATAAAATTGACAAAGAAGCGTTGCAAAAAGGGATGATTTATATTAAAGATACATCAGGTGCTAATATTGATGTTCAAATATTTGACACCTCAAAAATTGACATCTCAAAAATTGATATTCCAGTAAATGAAACGGCTTTAAAATCTAAAAAACCTGTTATAGTTGTTATGGATTATGCGTTTGGTGAACAAGCGTATGAAACTATGGATGAATTGTTAAAACCATACAAAGTAAAAGGAAAAGAAATTTATTTGAATGTTGAATCGGTTTCAATAATGGGTAAAGCAGGAATTTTAGAAGGAGGTAAAGGAGATATTATGATTCCTACGGCTCATATTTTTGAAGGAACCGCCGATAATTATCCATTTGAAAACGAACTTAAAAAAGAAGATTTAGAGTGTCAAGGCGTAAACGTTTATGAAGGAGCTATGATTACGGTTTTAGGAACATCATTACAGAATAAGGACATTTTGAAATTCTTTTACAATTCAACTTGGAGTGTTATAGGATTAGAAATGGAAGGAGCACATTATCAAAAGGCAATTCAAGCAGCATCAAAAGTTAGAGGTAGCATTAATTCGGATGTAAAAGTTCGTTATGCATATTATGCTAGTGATAATCCGTTAGAAACAGGAGGAACATTAGCCTCAGGAGGTTTAGGCACATCGGGTGTTAGGCCAACATATTTAATAACCAGAAAAATATTAGAACAAATATTTAATTAATAAATTAAAATTATGAGTAAAGATTTGCCCCAACCACAAGAATCTGAAGAAGTAGATTTAGGACAGTTATTTAAACTTATAGGCAACATGTTTGACCGTTTTTTTAAGTTTATAGG
>CAZLXG010000013.1:0-36198 GCA_964563585.1 uncultured Flavobacteriaceae bacterium
AATAAAATTTAAGCCTTACAATTCTGAAAAAATAATTACAACATCATTTCTTATTGATGAGCCTGCTCCTAATTACAAAGTAGAAATAAACAATACCCCAAGATTAGGGATAAAGATTAATAAAGAAAATAAAGCTGTTATAATCAAGATTAAGAATTTTAGTTATTTTCCAAGAGGAAGGCAAAATATTGATTTTTTTAAAGAGAAGATTGACACATACATTAAAACAATTAAAGAAGAAAATATAGAGAAAGTTGTTTTTGATTTAAGAGGGAATAGAGGAGGAAACCCAGAATGCACAGAATATATATTATCTTATATTATTAGTAAAGAAATAAATTTTTATGAGAATAACAACTTCAATACCGTAAAACCAAAAACAACTAATAATATTAGTAATGCAACTATTTATATGCTTACAGATGGTCGTTGTGCATCTGCAACAACACAAATGTTAGCGGTTGTAAAGCATAATCAGTTAGCAACCATAGTAGGAGAAGAAACAGGAGGTACTTACAGTACGCATCCTGGTAGAGGAGTAAAGCCTTTAAAAAACACAAAACTTGGTTTGCAAATAGGTACAGAAAGGGGATCTACTAATGTTCCCCAATTACCATTAAACAAAGGCATTATTCCAGATAAAATTATTAAGTTAGGGCTATCTGATATAATAAACGGCTATGACCCATTGCTGAACTATATTTTTAAAGAATAGACAAATGAATTTAAGTCCAGTTGCTAATACCGTATATAATTTATTGCTAGTTCTTGCCTACTTACGAAAATTTTCGCGGATTTTCTATTCGGTTTTTATTTGCTAAATTTAGTACTTAAACCACTCAACAAGCCATATACAAACACGTTAAACGAACCTTCAAAATTTTACTGTTAAATTTAATTTTAGTTCTGCATTTTGCGTTAAGGATTGAAGCGGCATCCTTTTTAAAATGGTAAGTAAATAATATTTATTAGGTATAAATAACAGCAGATTGCCACGTTCTTCGTCCTCGCAATACCATTATAAAAAGATATAGTGGAAAGCCTGACCCGATAGGGTAACGCCCAAATCTTCTCGATACAATTTTAATAAAAAATCGAAATCACTCGAAGTGATATTATAATTTTCGTTTTACTGAGCCTGTAAAATCTTCTAAACTGTCTTTTACTTTTTTTAGCTCGTTTTCTACATCTTTAGTGATGCTTGTATCGATTCCGTGATTTTCAGCACTTTTGGTAATTTCGTGCTTAATATCGTTGGTTGCGTCTTTAAGTGTTCGCATACCTTTACCTAAGCCTCGTGCTATTTCGGGTAATTTATCGGCGCCAAAAACCATAATAACAATAAATAGTATAAAGGCTATTTCGCCACCACTAATAAATAAAAATGTTGCTTGTTGAATCACAGTACAAATATAGTGAGTTGTTTTTATAGTATAAAGAAATATTGTGGTCTTTATACTTTGTACGCTTTAGTGGAAATAAAAAAGCCGACTTAAATAAGTCGGCTTTAAATATTTAGTTTTTATCCTTTTACCTTATTTTTAAACTCGTCGAACTCGCTTTGTTTAACTTCTTTTGGCCAAGAATTATTGGATGTATCTATATCGGCAGTTTCTAAATCTGGATCGATTACAAAACCTGTTATTGCCTTTTCTGTTCTGAAAACTCTTTTAACTTCGTTTTCATTATATCTCCAAATTTGTGCTGGGTACGTTTTTCTTTCTTTAGTTCCATCTTCATAAGTTATCTCTAAAATTATTGGCATTACCAATCCTCCTGGTTTCTCGAAAGTTACTTCGTAAAAATAATTTGGCGCATCTTTTAATTCTGCTTTTTCTGCTTCTGATAAGCTTTCTAAATGCTTATTTAAAAACTCGAAATCAATTGCTTTTTTAGCGTCGTCTGAATTATTTCCTTCTTTAACTTCTGCAAAATAAACTAGCTTATTTTTATAATCGTCAAGATTCATGTTGTTCTTTTCTGCAAATTCTTTTGCTGCATCTGTGGCTTTATCTGTTAAATAATATCTTTTAACTTCTTTAATTCCAATATCTGTATTGTCTGTAGTATAAAACCAACCTCTCCAAAACCAATCTAAATCCATTGCAGATGCATCTTCCATTGTTCTGAAAAAATCTGCTGGTGTTGGGTGTTTAAACATCCATCGTTTTGAATATGTTCTAAAAGCATAATCAAATAATTCTGGCCCCATTATAGTTTGTCTAAGCATATATAATGCTGCTGCAGGTTTTGTATATGCATTTGGTCCAAATTGTTGTACATAATCACCTTGTGACATTATTGGAGAAATAAAATCTTGATCGCCACCCATATAACGCACTATATCTTTTGGCAAATTGCCCGTATTGTAATTAGGGTCGTAATCTAACTCTGCTATAATTTCTACAAATGAATTTAAACCTTCGTCCATCCATGTCCATTGGCGTTCATCACTATTTACAATCATAGGAAAGAAATTATGACCAACCTCATGAGTAATTACTCCTATCATTCCTCTTTTAAGTCTTTCTGAATATGTTCCATCTGGATTTGGTCGTCCATAATTGAAACAAATCATTGGGTATTCCATTCCCATTTGCGCGTGTACAGAAACTGCTTTGTTATAAGGATAATCGAAAGTAAGTTTAGAATATTCTTCTAAAGTATTAGCAACTACTCTAGTAGAATGCTCTTCCCATAATGGGTTTCCTTCTTTAGAATAAAGCGAAATTGCCATTACTGATCTTCCGTTAATATTAACAGCCATTGCATCCCACAAAAATTTTCTTGAAGTAGCAAACGCAAAATCTCTTACTCTATTTGCTTTAAAATGCCATGTTTTTGTTTTTGTGCTTCTTTCTTTTTCAGCTGCTTCTGCTTCTTCTTGTGTTACAATAAAAACAGGGTCTTTAAATGATTTTTTAGCCGCTTCAAAACGTTTAAGCTGTGTTCTTGTCAACACTTCTTTTTGGTTTTGTAATTTCCCTGTTGCTTCTAATTTATGATCTGCAGGTACTGTTAACTTCACATCAAAATCTCCAAATTCTAAAGCAAATTCACTTCTGCCCCAAAACTGCATATTTTGCCATCCTTCAACATTATCATAAACACAAAGCCTTGGATAAAACTGGGCGATTACATATGTATTATTCCCATCAGGAAAGGCTTCGTAACCAGAACGACCTCCATCTTCAATATGGTTATTAATATTATACCACCATTTTATTTGAAATTTAAAAACTTCGCCTGGAGCAAGTGGTTTAGCTAAATCAATTCTCATCATGGTTTGATTAATCATAATTGACAAATCTGATCCATCATCACTTTTAACTGATACTATATTAAAACCACCATCAAATTTTTTCTTCAAATTTGTTCTTGTGAAAGTTTTCGGACCATTAAACGTTGAATTAAAACTTTGAGAATTAATGTCTGGAGATTTAGAATCTGCCGCTCTCATATTTTGATCTAACTGTACCCATAAATACTCTAAATGGTCTTTAGAATTATTATGATATGTTATTTTTTCATCACCAAAAAGTTGACTTTTATCTTCGTCTAAACGAATATTCATTACATAATCTACCTTTTGCTGAGTGTATTGATAACCTGGCGCTCCAGCTGCAGTTCTAGTTTCATTAGGCGTAGCTAGAACATCTTTCATTTGCCTAAATTTATTTTGGTCTGTATGACCTTGAGGCTTTGATTTTTCTTGTTCTTGAGCAAAAATACCAGTAGAAATAAAGAATACTGATAAAAAGTAATACTTAAATTTTTTCATTTTTTTGATTTTTTTTGATTGATTATTCTTAACCTTTTACCTTGGTTTTAAACTCGTCGAACTTGCTTTGTTTAACTTCTTTTGGCCAAGAATTATTAGACGTATCAACATCAGCAGTTTCTAATTTAGGATCGACAGTTATTCCAACTATTTCTTTATCTGAAGCAATAGCTTTACTTGCTTCAGTATCGTTTAACCTCCAAATTTGTGCTGGATACGTTTCGGTTTTTGAAGTTCCGTCAGCATAAGTATATTCTACTATAATCGGCATTACCAAACCTCCTGGTTTTTCGAAAGTTACGTTATAAAAATATTTTGGTGATTTTATGTTTTTACGTTCTGCATCAGAAAAATTATCCATTACATACTCATTTAATGTTGGAGAATTCTCTAGAAGTGTACCTTCTTTCATCTTTTCTGTAAACTCTTCGCTACCTTCTTCAACCATATATACTAATGGTGGTAAATCTTCCATTTTCATGTCTCTTTTCTTTACAATATCTTTTATATATTCATTTGGCTCAGACGATACATAGTATTTTTTCACTTCTTTTATGCCTATATCAACCCAATCTGTAGTATAAAACCATCCTCTCCAATACCAATCTAAATCCATTGCTGAAGCATCTTCCATTGTTCTAAAGAAATCTTCTGGTGTTGGGTGTTTAAACATCCATCGTCTTGCATATTCTTTAAAAGCATAATCGAATAATTCTGGTCCCATTACAGTTTCTCTTAAAATATTTAATGCTGTTCCCGGTTTTCCGTAAGCGTTATTACCAAATTGGAATGTGTTAAGTCCTTTTGTCATTATTGGTGCAATAAAATCTTGATTACCGCCCATATAATTTACAATTTTTGCTGCTGGACCACGACGTGAAGGATAAGCTGTTTGACCTTCTGATAATACTTGTGGATACTTGGTTCCAAAATCTTGTTCTGCTACATACTGTACAAAAGTATTTAAACCTTCGTCCATCCATGTCCATTGACGCTCATCACTATTTACAATCATTGGAAAGAAATTGTGTCCTACTTCGTGAATAATTACACTCATCATTCCAAATTTTGTTCTATCATTATATTTCCCTTCTTTATCAGGACGACCATAATTCCAACAAATCATTGGATACTCCATACCTTGTTGTTTTGCGTGAACTGAAATTGCTTTATGGTAAGGATAATCAAACGTCATTCTTGAATACGATGTTAACGTACTTGCTACAGTTTTTGTAGACCAATCTTCCCATAACGGGTTTCCTTCTTTTGGATATAATGATACTGCCATAACATCTTTTCCTCCAATTTTCACAGCCATCATATCCCAAATAAATTTTCTTGATGTTGCAAAACCAAAATCACGTACATTTTCTGCATGCAATTTCCATGTTTTCTTTTCAGTTGATTTTGTTTTTTCAGCAGCTTCTGCTTCAGCTTGTGTAACAATTACAACTGGATTATCATAAGATTTCTTAGCTTCATTATAACGTTTCATCATAGTTCTAGAAAACACATCTTTTCTATTTACTAATCGACCTGTGCCATCTAAAATATGATCTGCTGGTACAGTAATATTAACTTCAAAATTTCCGAATGGTAATGCAAACTCATCGCGTCCCCAAAATTGAGAATTTTGCCAACCTTCAATATCACTATAAACAGCCATTCTTGGATAAAACTGAGCTATTACATATGC
This sequence comes from uncultured Flavobacteriaceae bacterium, assembly GCA_964563585.1. Taxonomy (GTDB): domain Bacteria; phylum Bacteroidota; class Bacteroidia; order Flavobacteriales; family Flavobacteriaceae; genus CAZLXG01. Next base: position 5,478 of record CAZLXG010000013.1, read on the forward strand.
TCTATTATCATCTTCTGAAAAATATTCATAACCTGAACGTCCACCATCATCTACATGGTCGTTTATATTATACCACCACTTAATAGAAAATGAAAATTGCTCCCCCGATTTTAAAACTTGTGGTAAATCAATACGCATCATGGTTCTATTTATCATGTGCGACAATGGTTTTCCATTAATATCTTTAACTTCTTGTATGTTAAAACCACCATCAAAACGTTCTTTCATAAAACTTGAAGTAAACCTAGATGGTTGTTGCACTGGCGCAATACCACCACCTTCAATTAAAGGTGATTTAGAATCTTTTGCTCTTTGATTTTGATCTAATTGAACCCAAAGATATCTTAACTGATCAGGCGAGTTGTTTGTATATGTAATCGTCTCATTACCCGATAACTTTTTATTTACATCATCAAGTTCAATATCCATTTTGTAATCTGCTTGTTGCTGATAGTAGGCAGACCCAGGCGCTCCAGATGCTGCTCTATACATATTTGGCGCAGAAAACTCGTCATACAGTTGCTTAAACTTGTTTTGATTAATATGACCAAGTTTTTTTGGCTCTGGTGTTTCTTGTTCTTGATTTTGAGCAAATACACTTACAGAAATGAAAGCGATAGACAAAAAGAAATACTTAATTTTTTGCATTTTTTGAATTTTTGTTTTTTAATGAATTAGCCCTTTTTATGAAAAAAATGAATTTTTTACTTTAAAAAGGTTACCGAAAATAGTGAATTCTGAGTATTTTTAACTTTTTTTTAATTAAACTTTAACAAAGCTTTTTGTTTTTGTGCAGTAAGTAGAAAGCTTTTTTTCTTAGAATTTATATTTAGCTTTACTATGTTTTGTTGTTCTTCTTTTAAATCAAACAAAACTTTATTTGAAATTTCGAAAGAATTTATACTTTCAATATTATCAATTTCTAAAAAACAGCGTACAATATCGTCTTCATATTCTTTACCTAGAAAAACTACTTGTGCGTCTTTTCCGTTTATTTTTACCTTGATTTTTTGAGTTAAATACATTTCAATATATGAGTTAACCTCAATTAACTCGTTTTCTTCATTTAAAATAATTTTCTCATCGTAACGTTTTTGCAAAAGACTTTCAAAATCATCAATAAAAATTCTTGAAATAATTTGTACAGATTGTTTGTCTTTAATATATTCTATTTGGGTAACACTTATATAGTATTTATGTGCTGTAGTAAAAGCCAATAATGGCAACACAAAAATTAATAACAATAATTTAATACGCTTCATTAATTTGTTTTTTGCTAAAGTAATTATTTTGATGTTTCAAAAAGCATTCCAAAAAGTTAATCTTTTTCTTCACTCAAGTTTTTTTGATACTGCCTGTACTTATAACGCAAGAAAATTAGTATTTCAAAATCTGTTTTATTTTTACAGCGCAATATAAAGTTTTCATCGTCCGAACAGAAATAAAAGAAATCCATTATTAAATCTTCTGGCAATGGATTAGATGCTAAAAAATCTTTAGACAAACGTGCTTTTACACTTTGCATTAATGTTTCTCTAGATTCTATTTCTACACGTTGTTTAAGCATTTTGGTTCTTCCAGAAATTCCGTTTAAAATAGGGTTTAATGGCAAACCTCCACCTAAAAGACCTAAAAGCATTTTTGGTTTAAACTCACCTGCTTCAGCTAAACGTCTTTCACTTCGTGTTGCTATTTTGCCTTTATATCCAGGGATTCCTACATCGTAAAAATTTATTGGCGGGTCACCTTCTGTATTACCTATGTCTAAAAGTAAATTTCCTGTTAGTATTTTACCAACTAATACCTCATCTAACTCATTAATTTGTTCGTCTAAAATTACTGTACATGTTTGAATAGAAATAATATTTTTATTTACAATAATCTGTTTTAGTTTGTGCTGAATTGATGAGAACACCAAAGTATCATTTAACTTAGCTGTAATTTTAAATTCGCCTTTTTTATCTGTAGTTGTAAAAAACTGAGCTGTTTTATTTATTACATGTATACTTTCAACATTAGCTTTACTTACAACTTTTCCATGTATTTCAATTGACTGAGATATAGCTATTTGAAAACTGAAAAATAAGAACAAAACTATTAAGCTTCTAATTTTTAGCATGTTCTGTTTTTAAAAATAATTTACTTTGCTTTACTAAAAATTCAATGCGTTGCATTTCATTCGCATCATTTAATAAGTCCTTACTTATTCCTTTTGCTTCAACAAAAGCTATAAATGCTTCAACTTTATTTATTGAAATATTAAAAGTTTCACTAATCTCATTATGTGAATAAATATCAATTAATTCTATTGGCTTTTCGTATTCTTTATCAACAAAAAGGTTTTTTTTAAACGATAAATTAATTTTTTTCTTTGTGAATAATGCTATGATTTTTACTAAATCTGGCAAATAAACACGTGCCTCAGGATTTATTATAGATGTTAAATGATTTTGAACAACTCTGCTATCAAAGGCTTTTTCATCATTATATTCAAACGAAGCATCCATATTCCCCATATCAATAGCTATATACTTTGGTTCTTTTACATTTACTACATCAGCCGCTAAATTCCCTGAAAGTCCTTGACTTAATAAAACAGCATCTAATTGATTCATCTGTTCAACCAAATATATTTTCAACGTTTTATTCTCAATTACTTCTTCTGTGATAGTAAGTAAAATTGATTCAAACTGTAAAGCAGAAACTTCAATAATATCATTTACAGCTATCTCAATAACAAACTCACCGACACTATTAGTAATAGTTCCTTTACTTGATGATGTATTATATATTGTTACACCTTCAACATCATTATCGTTATTATGCACTAGAATAACACCATTAATTTCTATACGCTCTATCGTTTGACTATTTATAGACAACATAGGAAACATAAGCACACACAAAAACAATAAACACTTCAAATTGGTTAATTTAATACGATAAAGAACGTATTTCAAATCTTAAAGAAAATGAAAAAGTACTTTAAACTTTTGTTAAAACCTACATTTTCTTAATTTTACACAACAATTTATAATGTATGAAAAACTTAATTATTGCAAGCACATCTACTATTCATGGTAGTGATTATTTAGATTATATTTTAAATGAATTAGCCGTTTTTTTTAAAGATGCAAATGAAATTTTATTTATCCCTTATGCAAGACCTGGCGGTATTTCGCATGATTTATATACTGAAAAAGTAAGTGTTTCATTTTCTAAAATTGAAAAGATAACAAAAGGTATTCATACATTTAAAAACCCTGTTGAAGCTATTAAAAATGCTGATGCCATTTTTGTTGGTGGTGGTAACACATTTGTTTTAACAAACCAATTATATAAAAATAATTTACTATCCGTTTTAAAAGAAGTTATTGGTAATGGAACACCATATTTAGGCACAAGTGCTGGTAGTAATATTTGTGGGCTAACCATAAACACTACTAACGATATGCCAATAGTTTATCCACCAAGTTTTTCTGCCTTGGGTTTTGTATCTTTTAACATTAATCCGCATTATTTAGACCCAAATACAGACAGCAAACATATGGGTGAAACTAGAGAAACGAGAATAAAAGAGTTTCACGGTTTTAACTCACAGCCAGTTGTTGGTTTACGTGAAGGCAGTTGGCTACAAGTAAAAGGTAATTCTATAATTTTAAAAGGAGATTTAACTGCTCGAATTTTTGAATATAACAAGTTGCCTTATGAAATAAATCCTGAGACTGAGATGAATACATTAAATTAAAAAAAGCTTTATATTTCTATAAAGCTTTTGGAGCGGGAGACCAGGTTCGAACTGGCGACATTCAGCTTGGAAGGCTGACGCTCTACCAACTGAGCTACTCCCGCATTTGAGGTTGCAAACATATAAAAACTTTAATTAATTTTACACAAAAATCACAACTTCTTAAAAAAGTGATACCCTAAAATTTTAAAGTCTTCGTTAAAATAAAATTTATGTGATTGTGGATTACTTACATAAGTATTCAACTCAATTGCTTCACATCCTTTTTGCTTCACATAATTATAAATCCAATCAAAAAATTGTTTCCCTAAACCTAAACCTCTATAACCATCTTCTATAAAAACATGGTCTGGTTCTACACTTTTTCCAGAATAATGTCTTGTGCAATACCATAAACCAGTAACTCCAATTAATTTGTCATTATCAAAAATACCAGCACATTCGTAATTCTGAGTTATCATTTCTACAAAACGCTGTTCTAAAACAGCATCAGAAACTTTATTACCATTCAGTTTTTGAACCAAAGGAATTACTAAATTTATATTCTTATTATCTATAATCTTAAATGTAAAAGACATTGATTATTTTTAATGTGAAGATAATTATTTTTCAGAAAATACCGATTTAAAAACCTCAAATTCAGAGTGACTTAAATAATATAATTGTGTCTCTTTTTATGAATGAAGTATCTATTATCAAACTTATTTCTGTAAAAAACTTAAAATTTTTGTAATTTTATTTTCATAAACACTTACCAATGAGAGGAAGAAATTTAAAAATCAGATTATTAATTGGTTTAGCAATTGTTGCATTTGCCTTTATTAAACGTTGCAACAGTAAAGAAACTAATCCATATACAGGACGAAGTCAAACCATTAATATGTCATCGGACCAAGAAATAGCTATTGGCTTACAAAGTGTACCACAAATGACACAACAATATGGAGGGTTACACCCAAACAATCAATATCAAGCATTAGTAGATAAAGTTGGTAGTAATTTAATTAAAAATAGTATAGCAAGAGATACGCCTTACAAATATGAATTTCATTTATTAAACGACCCAAATACTATAAACGCGTTTGCACTTCCGGGTGGACAAATATTTATAACCTATGCATTGTTTTCTAAATTAGAAAATGAAGACCAACTAGCAGGTGTTTTAGGTCATGAAGTTGGACATGTTCTTGGAAGGCATTCAGCAGAACGTATTGCAGAAAGTGACTTTTGGCGAACTGTATCTACAGGCGCATCAGTTGGTGCAGATATGGGCGGTTTAGTGAATGGTATTGGGCAACAAACATTACTTAAAAATGGTCGTGGTGATGAGTTAGAAAGTGATGATTTAGGTGTTTTATTTATGCTTAAGTCAGATTACAATCCAGAAGAAATGATTGGTGTTATGGAAATACTTAAAGCTGCTGCTGGACCAAATCGTGTTCCAGAATTCCAAAGCTCACATCCTGACCCAGATAATAGAATAGAAAAAATTAGAGCATCTATAGAAAAATATAGAAACCAATAAAAAAAGCCTTGTTTAACAAGGCTTTTTTACGAGTGACTAACTCAAAATAATCATATAAGTTTTACCACTATTTTTTCTTTAATGTTTCAGTTATTACAACTAAAGCATCTTGTGCATTAGATAATTCCGCATATTTTTTTTGCAGTCATACCTTTATCAGATTTCACTTTTAACTTTGCTCCTTTAGAAATTAAAAGCTTTAAAATTTCAGTTCTGTTAAACTTCGCAGCATACATTGCTGGCGTCATTCCATTAGATTTTTCATTTACATCTGCACCCAAGCTAATTAGTTTTTTTACAGTTACAATGTCTCCTTTTGCTATCAATACACAAAACGGATTAACTTTTACTACAGATTCAATGTTGTAGTTTTTTACATTTTTGTTTACAGGTGTAGCGTTTACTGTTGATACCGCAAAACATAATGCCACGGCTAAAATAATAATTGATTTTTTCATGATGAAAGATTTTAATTTGATTAATAATTCGTTTTTTGATATACTAAATAGACGACGCTTATACCTATCTGTTACAGAAAAAATGATTAATAACATTTATTTAACTTTATTTAACTTTATTTTTAGAAATCATTAAGGTTCTATACTTTTTTCAATAAACTCTTTAAAACACTAGCTTTTACAAGTGTTTTCTACATTAATTTACTAAAGTCTTGTATCTTTGTAATAAGAATAAATTCTATTTAAAATGAGCAAAAAAGTCATCTTAATGATACTTGATGGTTGGGGAAATTCACCCGACCCAAAAGTTTCTGCAATCGATCATGCAAACACACCTTTTATCGATTCACTTTATAAAAAATATCCTTTTGCCACTTTAAGAACCGATGGAGAACATGTTGGTTTACCAACTGGTCAAATGGGAAATAGCGAGGTTGGACACATGAATTTAGGCGCTGGTAGAATTGTATATCAAGATTTAGCCAAAATAAATATGGCTATTGAAAATGATACATTGAAAGATGAAAAAGTATTGATTGACGCGCTTAAATATGCGACAGACAACAATAAAAATGTTCACTTTTTAGGATTACTAAGTAATGGAGGCGTACACGCACACACCAATCACTTAAAAGGATTTATTGATGCTGCAAACAATGCAGGAGTTCAAAATTCATATGTACATGCATTTACAGATGGACGCGATGTTGACCCAAAATCTGGAAAAGGATATGTACAAGATTTAGAAAATCATATTGCAGGAACAAATACCAAATTAGCAACAATTACTGGTCGTTACTACGCAATGGATAGAGATACACGTTGGGAACGTGTTCAATTAGCTTATGATGCACTTGTAAATGCAGTAGGAACAAAAGCTAACAATGCTATAGAAGCAATTCAAGCAAGCTATGATGCAGATGTTACTGATGAATTTATAAAACCAATCATTCTTACTAATTCCAATGATGAGCCAGTTGCAACAATTCAAAAAGATGATGTTATTATCTTTTTCAACTTTAGAACTGATAGAGGTCGTGAATTAACAGAAATGTTAAATCAAAAAGATTTCCCAGAATACAATACGAAGAAATTAGACCTATACTATGTAACTATTACTAATTACAATGATAAATTCAAAAACATAAAAGTCATTTTTAACAAAAAAAATATGACTGAAACCTTAGGTGAAGTTCTTGCCAGAAATGGTAAAAAACAAATTAGAATTGCTGAAACAGAGAAGTATCCGCACGTTACTTTCTTCTTTTCAGGCGGGCAAGAAGAACCGTTTGAAGGTGAATCCCGTATTTTAAAAAACTCTCCTAAAGTTGCAACATACGATTTACAACCAGAAATGAGTGCTTACGAATTACGTGATGCTTTAGTTGCTGATTTGAAAAAAGGAGAAGCAGATTTTGTATGTTTAAATTTTGCAAATGGAGATATGGTTGGTCATACTGGCATCATGGAAGCTGCTATAAAAGCTTGCGAAGCTGTTGATAAATGTGTAAAAGACGTTATAACTACTGCATTAGAAAATGATTATACAACCATCCTTATTGCAGACCATGGTAATTGTGAAACCATGATTAACCCTGATGGCTCACCACATACTGCACATACAACCAATCCAGTTCCTGTTATTTTAATAGATAATGAATTAACCCATATTAAAGATGGTGTACTAGGTGATATTGCACCAACCATTTTAAAACTTATGGACATAGAGCAACCTAAGGCCATGACACAACATGCTTTGGTATAATTAAGTACATCAAAAAAATAAATGTTGTACTTTTGTGCTGAACTCAAGCCTATAATTTAATGAATTTTAATAATCAACTTATTATTGCTGTTGATTTTGACGGCACTATTGTTGAAGATGCTTACCCAAAAATAGGCAAACCTATGATGTTTGCTTTCGATACATTAAAGAAACTTCAAGCTGAAGGACATCGCCTTATTTTATGGACCTATAGGTGTAGTGATAAATTAGATGAAGCCGTAAAATTCTGTGAGGAAAACGGCATCTTTTTTTACGCAGTAAACAGTAGTTTTCCTGAAGAAGAGTTTAGTGAAGCTGTTAGCAGAAAAATTCATGCAGATTTATTTATTGACGACAGAAATATGGGTGGTTTCTATGGCTGGGGCGAAATTTACCATACACTTATTGACCCTGAATTCAGCTTAGAAAAGAAAAAGAAAGGCTTCTTTGATTTCTTTAAGTAAACTACCTCAAGGCAAGCCCACGAGGTATTAAAAGGAAACAAATTTTAACATTTCGATACAAGCATCGGGATATTAAACTCATTGGTGGGAATAAATCCTTCTTAAATCAATTCGAAATAAGATTTATCAATAAACTCTCTATGGTCTGGATGAGCAATATTCACTAGTGCTTTAACACGTTCCTTAATAGTTTTACCATATAAATTTGCAATACCATATTCCGTAACAACATAATGCACATGCGACCTAGTTGTAACAACTCCAGCACCTGGTTTTAAATAAGGTACAATTCTACTAATACCTTTTCGAGTTATAGAAGGCAAAGCAATAATAGCTTTTCCTCCTTCACTTAAAGATGCTCCTCGAATATAATCCATTTGACCACCTACACCAGAGTACATTTTTGTTCCAATAGAATCTGCACATACCTGTCCTGTTACATCTACTTCAATAGCAGAATTTATAGCTACCATTTTTGGATTTTGCTTAATAATAGACACATCATTCACATAATCTGAGGCACGCATTTCTACAAACGGGTTATCATCAACATAATCATACAAACGCTTAGAGCCCACCAAAAATGTTGCTAATGCTCTACCAGAATTTATACCTTTATAATTTCCGTTAATAACATCCTTTAATATCAAATCTATAACACCGTCAGAAAACATTTCGGTATGTAATCCTAAATCTTTATGATTCGTTAAGCGTGATAATACAGCATTTGGGATTGTGCCTATTCCCATTTGCAAGGTGCTTCTATCTTCAATTAAGCCAGCAATATAATCTCCTATTTTATTTTCGATAGCAGTTGGGTTTCCAAAAGAGTGTTCAGGAATTGATTCATTACACTCAACAAACAAATCAATTTCGGTATGATGAATAATACCATCGCCATGAGTTCTTGGCATTTGTTGATTTACTTGAGCAATAACTATTTTTGCATTATCAATAGCCGCCAAAGTAGCTTCAACAGACACACCTAAAGAACAATACCCATGTTTATCTGGAATAGACACATGAATTAAAGCTACATCAACAGGTAAAATATTTCGTTTAAATAATAATGGTAATTCACTTAAAAATACTGGTGTATAAGACCCATTTCCTGAAGTTAAAGTATGGCGTACATTATTACCAATAAAAAATGAATTTACATGAAAACTATCTTTTAAATCTGGGTTTGCATAAGGCGCATCTCCTTCAACATGTAAATGACAAACCTCAACATTTCTTAACTCCTCATAACGTTCGGTCATTGCTTTCATAAGCAATTGTGGTGCAGCCGCAGCAGCTTGAACATATACTCTATCCTTACTTTTTATAACTTTTACAGCCTCATCAGCACTTACTACTTTATACATAATTTGTTTTGGTATTTATATTACAAAATTATTTATAATTAAGCTTATAAAAACTGTCAAAAGTCATATAACTATAAATTATTGGAATTTTATTTTAAGTATCTTTGCCATTATTTTTGAAGTATGATTATAGTAAAAACTAAAGAAGAAATTGAATTAATGCGAGAAAGCGCATTAATAGTATCTAAAACATTAGGGGAAGTTGCCAAAGAAATTAAACCAGGCGTAACAACTCTACAATTAGATAAAATTGCTGAAACATGTATTAGAGACATGGGTGCTATTCCTGGATTTTTAGGGTTATATGATTTTCCTAATACACTTTGTATGAGTCCGAATACTCAAGTTGTTCATGGTATTCCTAATAGCGAACCATTAGTAGAAGGCGATATTATTTCTATTGATTGTGGTGCTTTAAAAAACGGGTTTTATGGAGATCATGCCTATACATTTGCTGTTGGTGAAATTGATAAGGAAACTGAAAAACTACTTCAAGTAACTAAAGAATCTCTTTACATTGGCATTCGCGAATTTAAGTTAGGAAATCGTGTTGGCGATGTTGGTTATGCTATTCAAAAATATTGTGAAGACCATGGTTATGGTGTTGTTAGAGAATTGGTTGGACATGGTTTAGGAAAAAAAATGCACGAAGACCCTGAAATGCCAAACTATGGAAAACGTGGTCGTGGCAAAAAATTTATTGAAGGACAAGTAGTTGCTATTGAACCTATGATTAATTTAGGAACACACCGTATTAAACAACATCGTGATGGTTGGACAATTACAACGTTAGACAATAAACCGTCTGCACATTTTGAACATGATGTTGCTATTGTAAATGGTAAACCAGAATTACTTTCAACTTTTGCATACGTTTATGAAGCATTAGGTATAGAAAGTAATGAAGAAGAAGAATTTAGACAACACGCTTTAGTTTTATAATTATGAAAATATCTGAGATCCCTCAAAAAGAGCTTGCAAAAGGAATTAAAGGACGTTATTTTCACACAAAATCTAACACCATAGGTTTTATTGATATTGAAAAAGGCGCTGTTTTACCAGCACATTCTCATACTCATAAGCAAATAACACAAATCACAGAAGGTAAATTAGAGATGACTATTGATGGTGTAACACAAGTTTTAGAATCTGGTACAATTCATTTTATTCCATCAAACGTAGCACACAGTGCTGTTGCATTAACAAACTGTAAAGTAACTGACATTTTTAACCCAGTAAGAGAAGACTATAAGTAATATATTTTTGAAAAAACTCTTTAAACTCATACTAAACACTATTCCTAGACCTTTATTAATTAGGTTAAGTTATGTTGCTCGTCCAATTTTAGCCTTCTTTTTAAAAGGAAACACTTTTACCGACCCAATAGATGGAAAGAGTTTTAAAACCTTTTTACCATATGGTTATGGCAACCAACGTAATAATGTATTATCTCCTTCTACTTTAAGTTTAGAACGTCATCGTTTATTGTGGTTATATCTAAAAAATGAAACTGATTTCTTTTCAGCAAATAAAAATGTTTTACATTTTGCCCCAGAGCAAGCATTTTATAAACGATTCAGAAAATTAAAAAACCTCAATTACACAACTACAGATTTGAATTCGCCTTTGGCAGATATAAAAGCTGATATTTGCAACCTTCCCTTTGAAAATGATAGTTATGATATAATTTTTTGCAACCATGTATTAGAACATATTCCACACGATATTAAAGCTATGCAAGAATTGTATCGGATTTTAAAACCAGGAGGTTTTGGTGTGTTTCAAATTCCACAAGATTTAAATAGAGCATCTACTTTTGAAGATGATGCAATTACCAATAAAAAAGAACGCGCAAAAATATTCGGACAATATGACCATGTTCGTATTTATGGTCGTGATTATTTTGACAAACTTCGTTCGATAGGTTTTAAAGTTGAAGAGGTGAACTATACTGCAACACTTTCTAATGAAGAAATAAACAAATATTGTTTAGCAAAAGGTGAAATTATTCCAGTAGTTTCAAAATAAAAAAAGCTGAACTAAATAAATTTAGAACAACATTTCTTTAATCAAAAGATTAATAGCACTTATAAGACACAATACTTTTTAAAAAGTCACATATAAAAACTACTCAGGAAAATTATTCAAATTTAAAGCATCAAGTTCGTTCATATTATTTTCAAAAACAATAAACACTTTAAGTTCTGGATGTGCTTTTAAAAACTTGGTTATTTTCTCAATTCCCATAGCCTGAAATGCAGTTGCATAGGCATCTGCAGTCATACAATTATTCGTAATTACTGATACACTTAAAATATTTGTTTTACTTGGATAACCTGTTTTTGTATTGATGATATGTGCATAACGATTCCCGTTTTTATCTACTTTAAATTTCCTGTAAGAACCAGACGTAGCCATAGATTCATCTTGTAAATTAATAACTTTTAAAATGGATTGCTCGCCATCAAAACGCGGTGTATCAATACCAACTGTCCAAGGTTTTAAACTTTCAACATTCTTACCTTTACAATGTATTTCCCCTCCAATTTCAACTAAATAATTTGTAATATTTTGACTTTCTAAAAAATTAGCAATTACATCTACACCATAACCTTTTGCAATGGCATTAAAATCTATAAAAGTGCCTTTTGGTTTATTAATTCTATAACCTTCCTTATCTGTAAAATGAAATACTTTATCTAAACCAACGGATAACATTAAACTATCAATTTTCAAACTATCTAATCCTATAATTTTTCCTTCAGGACCAAAATCCCAAGCATTTACGACTGCTCCAATAGTAGGATCAAAAACACCATTGGTTTCTTTATATATTTCTTTTGAAGTTTCAAAAACTTTCACAAAATGCACATCAACTTCAACAACTTCATTTCTATTCAATTTAGAAATATCTGAATTAGTTTGATAGGTTGACATTGATTTATTAATAACATAAAACAAGCTATCAAATTGCTTATCATAGTTAACTTCTGAATCATAAATCACGGAATACGACGTACCAAAAATTAATCCAGAAAGTTTAATGTTTTTTGGCTTTTTAACACATGAAAAAACAAAAAAACAAATCAATAAAACAGTTATTTTTTTCATTTTAATTAAGATTTGTTTCAATTACTTGTATTCCGTTGTATTCAATTAAATATTCTTCGTTTAAATAAATTGGTAAATCTTTACTTTTAGAATTCCCTAAACCAACACCTGCATATAAAATTTTTGCATTATTTTCTCTAGCATGTTTTTTGAAAGTTTCCATCCAAACTACATCATAATTATTTGGATTATCAGGCAATAAAACAGCTTTAACAACAATAAAAAAATACTGTTTACTCTTATCCATACACACAAACTGTGGATGCTTTTTTAGTTTACTATTTATAGCTATAAACTCAAAACCACATTGCTCTAATTCTTTCCCAACATGGTTCATAGCTAGGTTGTGTAATTCTTGTTTTGTAAGCGGTTTACTCATAGGTGCAAAAATAAAACAAAAAGCCCAACACTTTCGTATTGGGTTTTGTTTATTATGAAATGCTGAAACTAGATCAGCAAACAATTTTGTCAAATGCGATTTATCCTCTATCCTCCAAAGTCATCAAAACGTATATTCTCGTCATCAAGACCAAAGTCCTCTCCCATTTTCTGAACAGCATTGTTCATTAATGGTGGTCCACAGAAATACAATTCTAAATCTTCTGGCGCATCATGTTTTGATAAATATTGATCGATTACTACTTGATGAATAAAACCTGTAAAACCGTCGCCTTCTTCATCATTTACATCAGTTTTAAGTTTCCAATTATCAGCTTCAGTTGGATCTGATAATGCAATAAAAAATTTAAAATTTGGAAAATCTTTTTCTAATGCTCTAAAATAATGTATGTAAAACAACTCAGCTTTGGAACGCCCTCCATACCAATACGTTACTTTACGACCAGTTTTTAAGGTTCTGAATAAATGATATATGTGTGAACGCATTGGAGCCATTCCTGCCCCACCACCAACGTATAACATTTCAGCTTCAGATTCATTAATAAAAAACTCACCGTAAGGTCCTGAAATGATTACTTTATCTCCTATTTTTTGATTAAAAATATAAGATGAAGCTATGCCTGGATTAACATCCATCCATCCACCTTTGGCACGATCAAAAGGAGGCGTAGCCACACGAACATTAAGCATTATTTTTCTTCCTTCAGCAGGATAAGAAGCCATAGAATATGCTCTTTCTACAGTTTCTGTATTCTTCATAACTAAAGGCCATAGTCCGAATTTCTCCCAATCTGCTTTAAACTTATCTGGCTCTCCTGGATGATCTTCTGGATGTGCTGAAACATCCATTTCTGAAAATTTTATTTCACATTGAGGAATTTCAATTTGAATATATCCACCAGCTTTGTAGTTCATATCTTCTGGAATTTCAACTACAAACTCTTTAATGAATGTTGCTACATTATAGTTTGAAACTACTGTTGCTTCCCATTTTTTAATTCCAAAAATTTCTTCTGGAATTGTAATATCCATGTCTTGTTTTACTTTCACTTGACATGCTAAACGTACTCCATGTTGTAATTCTTTTCTACTAAAATGAGGAATCTCTGTTGGAAGTGCTTCTCCTCCTCCAGAATTCACATGACATTCACATTGAATACATGTTCCACCTCCACCACAAGCAGATGGTAAGAATATTTTTTGAGCACCAAGAGTTGTTAATAAACTATCTCCTGAACTTACTTCAATTTCTCGCTCACCATTAATAGTAATTTTTACTGGTCCAGATGGTGATAATTTTTGTTTTACAACTAATAACAACCCTACTAATAATAATGTGATTATTAAAAAAGCGATTACTGTTGTAATTATTATTCCTAAAGTACTTGCTGCTAATATCATGTTACTCTATTACTTTTGTATTGTTAGCTAACTCTTTATTTTTTTCGTCTAAGTCTTCGGTTGAATCAACTTTTACAGTTTTTTCTTCTGTAATTTCTTCTTCATCTCCTCCTGTTAACATACCTCCAAAACTCATAAACCCAATGGCCATTAATCCTGTGATGATAAATGTAATTCCTAATCCTCTTAAAGCTGGCGGCACATTTGAATACCTAATTTTCTCACGAATTGCTGCAATTGCTAAAATGGCTAAAAACCATCCTATTCCTGAACCAATTCCGTAAACGGTTGCTAATCCTAAAGTTGGAATTTCACGAGATTGCATAAATAATGAACCTCCTAAAATGGCACAATTTACTGCGATTAGCGGTAAAAATATTCCTAATGAATTATATAATGATGGTGAAAATTTCTCTACCACTATTTCAACTAATTGTACCATGGTTGCAATGGTTGCAATAAACATGATGAATGACAAGAAACTTAAATCATAACTTGCATAATCTTCACCCAGCCATGCTAAAGCTCCTGGTTGTAATAAATATTGATCTAGCAACCAGTTTAAAGGCACTGTAATTGCCAGTACAAATATTACTGCTGCTCCAAGACCAACTGCTGTGGTTACTTTTTTAGATACAGCTAGGTAAGAACACATTCCTAGGAATGTTGCAAATACCATATTATCTATAAATATTGATTTAAAAAACAACTCTAAGTATTCCATATTCTATATTCTATATTTTGATGAAATTCTGAAACAGGTTCAGAATAACAAGTCAATTTAATCTTCTATTAATGATGTGTTTCTACTACGTTGTATCCAGATGATAATCCCTAATGTAATTAATGCCATTGGTGCCAATAACATAAACCCATTGTTTTCATATCCAAATGCATACGCTCCTGTTTTTTCAATTGGGTCTCCTAATACTTGAAAACCTAGTAAGCTTCCTGAACCTAATAATTCTCTAAAGAAACCAACTATAATAAGTATTAAACCATAACCTGCTGCATTTCCTATGCCGTCAAGGAATGAACGCCAAGGCCCGTTTGCTAAAGCGAAAGCTTCAAAACGTCCCATGATAATACAGTTTGTAATAATTAATCCTACGAATACTGATAGTGTTTTACTTAACTCGTAAGCAAATGCTTTCAATACTAAATCGACTACAATTACTAAAGCTGCAACAACAATTAGTTGTACAATAATTCTAATTTTTGAAGGAATAATATTTCGTAGTAACGAAATTACTACGTTTCCAATTCCTAATACAAACAATACCGAAACTGCCATTACAATTGACGCTTCTAATTCTGCAGTAATTGCTAAAGCAGAACAAATACCTAATACTTGAATAGTAACTGGATTGTTATCTGCTAATGGATCAGTGATTAACTGTGCGTCTTTTTTTGAAAGTAAACCCATAATTAATTAGTTTTTAATTTATTAAAATAAGGCACATATAGCTTCAACTCGCTTCTTAACATTGCTGCAACACCATCGCCTGTAATGGTTGCTCCTGCAATAGCATCTACCTCATTATCTGTTTTATCATTATTTTTCGGATCTGCATTTCCTTTAGAAACTGCAATACCTTTAAATACACCATTCGACTTTAAATGCTCACCAATAAAATCGTCCATAAAGAAACGTTTATTAATGTTTGCTCCAAGTCCTGGCGTTTCTCCTTTATGATCAAAAAACGCACCTTGAACTACCATGTTTTCATCCATAGCTACATAAGCCCAAATAGCATCCCAAAGTCCTTTACCCCTAATTGGAACAATATAAACGGTCTTACCATCTTTCTTTCCTATAAACAAAGGCAATCTTCTTTCTTCTCCAGCTTTTGCTGCTGTTTGTTCTTTTTTAACATCAATTAAATACGCTTCAGTATTTTCTGTAACATTATCGCCTTGAATTACAACTTGACTTGTAATATATTTTGCAAACTCATCAGCAACCTTATCCGTAGAAATTTGCACAACACTTTTTTCATCATTTTCATTTACGCCCATGGCATACAAAATGTTTTGCTGCTTTTCTAAACGCTTATTCGCATCAATTTTTGGTTTTAAAGCTGTTGCTGCAAATGCTAATACTGAACCAACTATAACAACCATTGCAATTGCAAATAGTATGGTATATGAATTTTTATCTGTTCTTTTTTCCATCGTTATGCAGTTTTAACTTTAACACGTTTTAATCGTTTCTTCACATTTCCTTGAACCACATAATGGTCTATTGTTGGTGCGAATACATTCATTAATAAAATTGCAAGCATAACACCTTCTGGATATGCTGGATTAAATACACGAATAGCAATTGATAAGAATCCGATTAAAAACCCATAGTACCATTTTCCTTTATTAGTTTGTGATGCAGTTACTGGGTCTGTAGCCATGAACACTGTACCAAATGCAAAACCACCAATGAGTAAGTGATGCCAAAATGGTGTATTCATTAATGTATAAAATTTACTTCCTTCACTAATCCATCCAAAATCAGCAACACCATTAAATAATAATCCCATTGCTAATGCACCAAGTACAGAAGACAACATGATTCTCCAACTTCCTATTTTTGAGAAAATCAAGAACAATCCTCCTAAAAGGATTAATAATGTTGATGTTTCTCCTACTGAGCCAGGAATAAATCCGTTAAACATATCCATAATGGAATATGTAACTTCCTTTCCTTGTGCTAAACTTCCTAATATGGTTTCACCAGAAATAGCATCTAGACTTGCACCATTTGCAATTTCGTTAGTTCTCTCTACTGCGCCTTCAATCCAAACTTTATCTCCAGACATCCAAGTAGGATATGCGAAGAATAAGAATGCACGAATAGTTAATGCTGGATTTAGAATATTCATTCCTGTTCCACCAAATACTTCTTTACCTATTACTACTCCAAAAATTACTGCAACAGCAAGCATCCATAATGGAATATCAATAGGAACAATTAATGGAACTAACATTCCTGTTACCAAATAACCTTCTTCTACTTCGTGTTTTTTGATGATTGCGAAAATAAATTCAACACCTAAACCTACACCATAAGACACAATTACTAATGGTAATATTTTCCAAAAACCAACCAAGAAATTATCCATAGTCCAAAATTCTGAACTAAAAAACCCTCCTGAAACTGCTTGAATTTCTCCAAGTGCTAAAAAATGTTGGTAACCTGCGTTAAACATTCCGAATAGTAAACATGGAATTAATGCCATGATTACAATATTCATTGTTCGCTTTAAATCGTCGGCTGCTTTTATATGAGTACCATTGTGAGTGGTCTCATTTGGCAAGTATAAAAAGGTATGGATTGCGTTAAACGCAGGAGCCATTTTAGTGCCTTTATACTTTTCTTTTAAATTATGTAAATTACTTTTTAAACCCATTTGTTATATATGTTTGACCTTTTGTATGTGCTTCGACTGCGCTCAGCATGACTCGTTCAAGGTGACATTTTATTATCCTATCTCTTTAAGCATTAAGTCTAAACCTTCTCTTATTATTTTTTGATGTGGTTGTTTAGATACACATACAAATTCTGTTAACGCAAAATCTTCTGGTGCCACTTCGTACATTCCTAAAGCTTCCATTTCGTCTAAATCTTTATACATACAAGCTTTTAAAATTTGCATTGGAAAAATATCTAGAGGAAAAACTTCTTCGTAAGTCCCTGTAGTTACAAAAGCACGATGCTCACCATTTGTATTGGTATTTAAATCGAATTTTTTCTTTGGTGTTAACCACGAAAATGTAAACGCTCTTGACGTAGAAATTTTATTAAAGATAGGTTTGTTCCACCCCATAAATTCATAATCATCACCTTCAGGAATTACCGTAATTACATTACTATAATAATCTAAATTACCATCTGGTTGAATTTGCTTTCCACTTAAAACATTTCCAGAAATAATTCTATCGTTTCCTTCTTTTTCAACACCATAATCATAAATCATAGTAGCAACTTCGCTACCAATCATTGTTTTAAAATATCTTGGTTTTTTAACTGAGGAACCAACTAGTGCCACAACACGTTCTGCATTAAACTTTCCAGTTAATAACAACTCTCCAATTATTACTAAATCTTGCGGAGCAATTGTCCACACGACTTCGCCTTTATTAATTGGGTCTATTTTATTAATTTGAGTTCCTACATTTCCAGATGGATGCGGACCAGAAACGGTATGCAATGTAATTCCAGACAATCCTGCAAATGGCGAATTACTAGAACCTACAGATACATGAACTTTACCTTCTGTTAATTTTCCTAAAGCTGAAACTGCTGCTTGCAATTCTGCTTTTTTACCTTGTAGTGTAAAATCTAAATCTGCTGCCAATGGTGCACTTGCATATGCTGAAACAAATATTGCTTTTGGTGTCTTATTTGGATTTGCAATAACATCATACGGACGTTGTTTTACAAATGGCCAGCAACCTGAAGCTAATAAATGAGCTTTAATAGCGTCTCCATTTGAAGTATTCACATCAAATTTACCGTTATCAACAAAAGCTTGTTCTTTATCTGCTTGAATTTTAATCGCTAAAATTTTACGCTTTGCACCACGTAATATCTCAATGACTTCTCCAGAAACAGGAGAAACAAATTTCATAGCTTCATTAACTTTATTGTAAAAAACGGTTTCACCAGCTTTTACTTTACTGCCTTCTTTTGCTACAAGTTTCGGAATTATACTGTGAAAATCTTCTGGTCTTATAGTGTAGTAATTACTGATGATTGCATCCTCAGTGCTTTTTTCAGCTTCACCCTTAAGGTTTATATTAAGACCTTTCTTAATCTTAATGTCGTTTGACATATTATAATTTATTGAAATTAGTTCTCTAAAAATCGGGGCAAAAATACAAAACTTATATACTAATATATAAATATGAAGTCAGCATAACTTCTATTTATATTTATTCTAAATAACTATATTATTTTAGGCATAGAATTTGTTTATATTTACCCATAAATCCATTTTATTAATACTATTAAAGTTGAGACAGCTTATCATTTTACTTATACTCCCAGTTTTGTGTTTTGCACAAATTGAAGGAGTAAACCCACCAGACTATATAAAAACCATTGGTTTTAAAGGCAACACCAACGAAAGTCAACTGCCTATTTTAAGACTTGGCGAATATTTGGTTTTAGAATTTGATGTTTTAAATGGAAATGAAGACGATTATTACTATAAAATAGAACATTATAATTTCGACTGGACACCTTCAATTTTAGTAAAATCTGAATATATGGATGGTTTCGATAATCAACGCATCCGTAATTACGAAAACTCATTTAATACCTATCAAATATATTCACATTACAGATTAACCATTCCAAACTCGCAAACCAAACGATTAAAAATTTCAGGAAATTACATGCTAAGTGTTTTTAATGATTATGATAAATTGGTGTTTTCACGCAAATTCATGATCTACGAAGATAAAACGCAAGTTGGAATCAGTATAAAACGCTCAAGAACTATTGAATTTATTGAAGAAAAACAAAATATCGAAATTCAAATTTCTTCAAACAACATGCAATTCAACAACCCAAAACAAAGTATAAAAACGCTAATCATTCAAAACAACAACCTAAATACAGCTATTTCAAATTTAAAACCACAATATACTATAGGCAATAAACTTATATATAAGTATGATACCAAATCTAGTTTTTGGGGCGGAAACGAATATTTATATTTCGAAAATAAAGATGTACGAGCAGCAAATACAGGTATTCGCAATATCGCTTTAAAAGACCTTTACCATAATTATTTGTATACCGATGTTGAACGCGCAACAAAACCATATACGTATAATCCAGATATTAACGGTAACTATTTAGTAACCAATATTGATGCCGATGATCCAAGTATTGAAGCCGATTATGTTTGGATGCATTTTTCGTTATTAGCAAACGATTCTTTAAAAGACAAAACCGTACATATATATGGTAATTTCAACAATTATACAATTAACGAAAGCACCAAAATGGCTTACGACGAATACAACAACATATTCACAAACTCCATACTTTTAAAACAAGGATTTTACAGTTACAAATATGTAGTCGTAAATAACGACAATACACTCAACGAAGGTGCTATTAGCGGAAACTTCTACCAAACCGAAAACAACTACAAAGTGGTTGTATATTATAGAGATTTGGGCGCGCGATACGACAAAATTATTGGTCTAGGCGAAGGCAGTTCAGTCAATATTTCCAACTAATACCAGTTCTGATTTAATAAAAAGCAGGTGTTTTTTAGTGGGTAATTTTAAGTTAGAAATGGTATAACATGCATTTCAACTAATAATTACAATCAAAACCGTTAAAGTTCGCTGTTAATACATAATAATTCTTACATTAGCCCATTAAATACATTGTATATCAGCAGTTAGCATGGTTCAACAAGTTACAAGTGGCATAAAAATTTCGGTCGAAACCAACTTCGAAGGCTCGTTTTATAAAAACTATAAAATTCAGTTTGCTTTTGGGTATAAAGTAACCATCGAAAACCAGAGCAAAGACTCCGTTCAACTAAACGCACGTCATTGGGAAATTATGGACGCTTTAAATAATGTCGAAATTGTTTCGGGCGAAGGCGTAATAGGCAAAAAACCTGTTTTAAAACCAGGCGAATCGCACACCTATACATCTGGCTGTTTACTAACATCGCCTTTTGGCGCAATGCAAGGGCATTACAGTATGGTAAATTTCACCACCACAAAAAAGTTTAAAGTAACCATTCCTACCTTTAAACTAAGCGCACCGTTTGCAATAAACTAGTTGCGTCATTACAGAGCCTGTACTGAGCGCAGTCGAAGTATGGCAATCTCATAAATTCTAATCTAAAATATTTATCAATAAGTTGGGCGTTACCCTTTGGGTCGGGCTTTACACTATATCTTTTTAAAATGTCATTGTGACGACGAAGGACGTGACAATCTGTTAATTTTCATCTCAAAACATAAAATAGTTCGCTTATTTTAAAAAGGATGCCGTTTCAATCCCTAACGCAAATGAGTTATTATTGATTATTGATATTCTTTTATCATTTCGACATGACTTTAAAATAAAAAACTTTTAGTTGAATATTATAAACTAAACCTGTATTTTTCTACTCCAATAAATAATATATATAGTTCCAACAACTGTAGGAATTAACCAAGAAACTAAACTAGTAATACTTAAACCTGCAACAATAAACGCAGTAACCGAAGCAATAAAAGCACCAACTATTTTTCCAATATGGCTTTTTAACCAAGCTTTTTTATTAGTCTTAAACGTTTTAAAAAATCGAAAATCTTTCAACCCTAAAAACAATCCCAAGCCTCCAAAAACGAGAAACAATACATCAAATTTCGAATTAAAAATTACATCATAAATTACATACCCTAACATAAAAACAGCACTTATAATCATACTTCCCGAAATCAATTTATCACAAAAATTTGCATGTGTTTTTAAATGCGACTTAAAACTTAAAGCTCTATTTCCAGAAAGCACAAGGTATATGGTAAACAAGCCTATTAAAAATAAAAAAACATTTTCATGTTTAGGTATGCATGCAATTACTAAAGAAATTAAACAACTAATAATCATGCTAACAGAAAACAGTTTTCCAGCTTTTTTGTGTGTTTTATTTCCTTTTTTAACCAACACACTAATTAAACCCGTTATTAATCCTAAGCCTCCAAAAAACGCATGAATGTAAATAGCTATTTTAATTCCTTGTTCCATATATATTGTATTTATCAAATAAATATAAAACAAAAATGAAAACTTTTGGCTTTACAATTAAAACTATATAACTGAAATGTTATTTATTCGGGATAGATTGTAAACCTTAAATGCGTTCAAACCTAAAAACAGTTCCATCCTGTTCCACATGAAAGAATTTACAATTGGAGTAATGCACAAACTCATATTCAACTTCATAGTTAAAAGAAGCATCATCAACTAAAAACGTATCGTGCACATCTACATTTCCGTGTGGAGAAATACGTTTAAACATATATTGTAAATCGTGTTCGGTTTTATACAATTCAAACCACGCACCAGCAGCAATACCAGATAACCATTGTGCTTTTTCGTGTAAACCTTCAACTAGTTTTTCTTCTAAAGTCCCAACAAAAGATGGTTCATGGTCTTTCAATTTATCTAAAAAACAACGTATATTTTCACTTTTTTGAGTCCCAGTAAATTCAGATATTTTACCTTCTTCAGAGACCTCAAAAGAATAATCGCCAGTATTTGACAACAACACATTACCAACCGTACTTGGTGTAAACCATTTAGAGTTTTCTAAATTCTTTTTCATAGCTTCATCGGTAACCGAAGCGATTAAAACATCAACTACAAAACGCGCACAATTACATGCGTCTTTTCTAAAAGCAGCATACCTAATAAAATGCTTTTCTTGCATCATAGTTATATGCGTTCTGGCTTTTTTATAATTAACTCTATTACAAACCGAAGCCACCAATTTACCTTCGCCATGTGTTAATTTTGGATGCGTTGCTAAAAACTCTAAAATAGCATCTAAGTTTTTTATGCTATCATTTTCAATCTCAGCTATAATCGGGAAATGCAATTCATTATCGGTAACACTCCCTCTTACACGCCCGCTTGGTTCAGATGTAATATAACGTCCAAAATCATGATATTCTAAAACGCCTGTTTCTTTATCAATTAGAACCAAAGCTGAATGTCCAGCTCTTATATAATTTTTCTTCCCAACACCTATAAACCTTAAATACGGCGCCATCCATTCTTCAGAAATTGAAACAATAGTATCTGGATATCCCAATGTTAAAATAATACCTGTATTACTCATTTACTATTTGTGGAAGATTGAATGTTTTATTTGAAATTAATTTATTTTGAAGATTTTCATAACGCATTCCCAGTGCATCATCATACTTTTCTACTTGAGTTATACTCGTAGTTTTCACAAAACCCCGATTCATTACAACACCATAATCGTCATTATTTTTGCCTGCTGTTTTATGAAACTGCATTAAAGAATTTGCGTGCAACTCGTTTTCATTTTTAAAAGCTTCAAACCATTGCGAACGCTCTTTTTTCATTTCATTTGAATATAATGTTGAAGACGACCAAATTTTAGATTCTAAAGGTAATTCAGTGAATTGTTTTTCAGTTCCATTCCAAACCAATTCATAAAACCTCAACGTTGTATTCCAATCTACAATTACAATTGTAAATGGTTCAATATCTTGTAAATTATATGTATCAATAGTAGTTTCGATAGCATCAGAAATCATAAAGTCTTTCGCCACTACACCTCTACTTAATCTGTATTCTGATTTTCGTTCGTGTTTTTCATTACCGCCATTCAACACACAAATCAATCTGTTTTTTTCACTTATCCCAATCCAAGTTCCTCCAGACAATTCATCTTTTGGAAACAATAATTTAGTGTCATTTACAGAATAAAAATTAGGTTCAAGCGATATTCTATTGGGTGCTTCATCACGATTAGAAGTCAACACAAAATCATTTTTACCCTTCGGGATTAAAGTAACTGTACACATAAAAACTGTAGTCTAAAAACAGTTAAGCAACTTACAAAAAATAAATAAACTTTAACTTGGTTTTAGCAACGATTCAATTTAAAAAATCATTTAAAAATTCGTAATTTTGTGGCACATTTAATGAAAATTCAATAATAAAAAATCATAAATTATGGGAAAAGGCTTTTTTAACGTACCAATTGCTATAAACGAACCCGTTAAAAGTTACGCTCCAGGAACTCCTGAACGCGACGCTGTTCTTAAAACTTATAAAGACATGTTTAACAGCAAAATTGATGTGCCAATGTACATTAATGGAAAAAATGTTAGCACTGGAAACACTAGAACTATGTCGCCGCCACACGACCACAAACATATTGTTGGAACGTATCATTTAGCTGAAAAATCACATATTGAAGACGCCATCTCTACAGCCTTAGAAGCCAGGAAAGAGTGGTCGCAAATGCCATGGGAACAACGTGCAGGCATCTTTTTAAAAGCTGCCGAATTAATTGCTGGACCATATAGAGCAAAAATAAATGCAGCTACTATGATAGCGCAATCTAAAACTATTCATCAAGCTGAAATTGACGCAGCTTGTGAGTTTATAGATTTCTTACGTTTTAATGTTCAGTTTATGACTGATATTTACAAAGAACAACCAGCGAGCACAAGCGATGCTTGGAACCGCATTGAATACAGACCTCTTGAAGGTTTTACGTATGCTGTAACACCCTTTAATTTTACTGCTATTGCTGGAAATTTACCTGCTTGTATGGCATTAATGGGTAATGTTGTGGTTTGGAAACCTAGTGATAGCCAAATATTTTCTGCTAAAATAATTATGGATGTATTTAAAGAAGCTGGTGTTCCTGCTGGTGTTATAAATGTTGTTTTTGGCGACCCAGTTATGATAACCAAAACCGTTATGGCAAGTCCAGATTTTTCTGGTTTACACTTTACAGGTTCAACGTTTATATTTAAAGAACTTTGGAAACAAATAGGAAACAATATTCACAACTATAAAACCTATCCAAGAATTGTTGGAGAAACAGGTGGAAAAGATTTCATCGTTGCTCATAAATCTGCAAATGCAAAACAGGTAGCAACTGCTATTGTTCGTGGTGCTTTTGAGTTTCAAGGTCAAAAATGTAGTGCCGCTTCAAGAGCTTATGTTCCAAGTAACTTATGGAACGACGTGAAAAACTATCTGATTGAAGATGTAAAATCGCTAAAAATGGGTTCTCCAGAAGATATGAGCAACTTTGTAACAGCAGTTATTCATGAAGGTTCTTTCGATAAATTGGCAAAATTTATTGACCAAGCAAAAGCCGATAATGATGCTGAAATTATTATTGGTGGTGGTCATGATAAATCTAAAGGTTATTTTATAGAGCCTACAGTAATTGTTGCTAAAGACCCAAAATATACAACCATGTGTACAGAACTTTTTGGTCCTGTAATGACTATTTATGTATATGACGAAAACGCTTTCGCAGAAACTTTAAAGTTAGTTGACGAAACTAGCGAGTATGCATTAACTGGAGCTATTATATCGAGATGTAGATATGCTGTTGAAGAAGCTACCAAAGCATTACAGAACTGTGCTGGAAACTTTTATATAAACGACAAGCCAACTGGCGCTGTTGTTGGACAACAACCTTTTGGTGGAGCAAGAGCTTCTGGAACTAACGATAAAGCAGGAAGTGCTCAAAACTTATTACGTTGGGTTTCTCCACGTATGATTAAAGAAACATTTGTAACACCAACAGATTATCGTTATCCGTTTTTAGGAGAGTAAATTAAAATTATATTATTAAATTTTTAAAAGCTATTTCAATAAAGAAATAGCTTTTTTTGTTT
Source organism: uncultured Flavobacteriaceae bacterium (assembly GCA_964563585.1). GTDB lineage: Bacteria > Bacteroidota > Bacteroidia > Flavobacteriales > Flavobacteriaceae > CAZLXG01. Next base: position 31,134 of record CAZLXG010000013.1, read on the forward strand.
TTATTTACATTGTAAAAAAATAATCGAATCTTTGCTTACTTCTTCAACTCTAGTTTTTCAGCAAAATAATCACAAAAATCTTTCATAGTTGCTGTCATTTTTTCGTCCTGTGTAGCTTTATTAAAAGTATCACTCATGGCAACTAGTGTTTGATGAAAAAACACTTTCATTTCATCAACAGGCATATCTTTTGTCCATAAATCAATTCGCAAAGTTTCTTGTTTTTCAGCATCCCAAACGGCAAGCATCATAGCTTTAGCGGCTTCATTAACAATACCACCATCTTGTGCTGACCAATGTAAAGTTTCTGGAATTCTATTTTCATCTAACTCAACATTTATCTCAATTTTAGATGTAATTTTTTTCGACATTATTTTCGTGGTTTAAACTTGGTATTATTAAAAATTTCTTCTGTGCTTGCAATAAGCATATCCTTTAAAGCAACATCATTTTGTTTCATATAAGCTCTTACAATTTGCCAACCTATATATTGACCTAAACGACCTGGAGAATCACTATCAATTTCTTCTAAATAGAATTTAGAAAAAGGTGCTGGATTTATAAACCTGTTGAGTAATTTAGAGTCTGTACTAAATAACAATTCGCGTTCAACAAAAAACCTCCAAATATAACTCTCATTAGCTAATGCCCAATCTAATTGCGATGGCGAATAGCCTATACGTTCTGCTTCAGTTTTAAACGGAATTACAACATCCTTAAAATATAGTTGTTTTCCAAAATAAATCATTTCATCTAACAACGTTTTGTTTTGTTGCTGAAAAATATACTTTTTAGCATACTCAGTTGCAAAATCTACAACAATCTGTTCCTTTGTTAAATTGTTCCTTATATATTTATGTATTTCGCCATAAAACTCATGATTGTTACCTAAATAGGTATCAATAGAAATTAATGCAATAGTATCTGTAATAATCACTTTATTTCTATAATCAACTGAAGATATAGCTGTTATAACTCTTGGTGGATTAAATTCTGGAAAATAATATTTTAAATGATTAAAAAGTGATTCAATTTCAAATTCAGTAATACTAAAATTAGGAAATACTTTTTCAACTTCATTAAATAATTGTAGTTGTAAAGTATCTTTCATTTTTGCAATCCAAAAAGAATCGGTATACTTTTCAGAAAACATAAAAGGGTACGCTTGCTTTGTATTTTTTAAATTATTTTCTGTTGTTTTAGCGAACAATTTATCGAAACGCTCAACACTAATATCTGTATTAATACTAGCTATTTCTTTTTCAAATTGATTTTCTTTTTTACAAGAATTGATAATCAATAAAATCATTAACCCTAAGAATACGTTTTTCATATAAAACTTAAACGACATAAATTTTTATTAATTGAGTGTTTCCTTTATTTTTGTTTACAAATGTACTATTCTTAGATTAAAATTCCTTTAAAATGCAAACAGAAAAAGTTATAGAATATATTGTTAATTGGTTAAAAACTTATGCTACAAATGCAGGTGTAAATGGTTTTGTTGTAGGCGTTTCTGGTGGTATTGATTCAGCGGTTACTTCTACTTTATGTGCAAAAACAGGATTAAACATATTGTGTGTTGAAATGCCAATTCATCAAGCTGAAAGCCATGTAACAAGAGCGCAAGAACATATTGAAAATTTAAAGAATAGATTTGAAAACGTAAGTGATACACGAACAAATTTAACTCCAGTTTTTGAGGAATTTAAAACAGAAGTGTTTTTTGATGGCGACCAAGCTACAGTTGATATGGCTTTAGCAAATACCAGAGCTCGTTTGCGTATGACAACGCTTTATTATTACGCAGGACTTTATAAATTACTAGTTGCAGGAACAGGTAATAAAGTTGAAGATTTTGGTGTTGGATTTTACACAAAATATGGTGATGGCGGTGTAGATTTAAGCCCGATTGCAGATTTATTAAAATCAGAAGTTTATGCTATTGGCAAATATTTAAAAATATCTGAAGCTATTATGAAAGCGGCACCAAGTGATGGCTTATTTGGAGACACTAGAAGTGACGAAGACCAAATTGGTGCGTCTTACCCAGAACTTGAATGGGCAATGAAAATGGATGAAGAAGGCAAAACTGCTGATGATTTTTCTGATAGAGAGCGAGATGTTTTTAAAATCTATAAACGCTTTAACATTGCTAACAAACATAAAATGATTCCTATCCCTATTTGCGATATTCCTAACAAATACTTATAAATCATTAATGAATAATTATAAATCATTGTGAAATATGAAAAATTCATTATCTTTGCAACAGCTAATACTCTCAACTATAGTTATCTCTCAAAAAAACTATAGTAAAAAAGCTTAAATTATGATAAAATTATTAATTGCCGATGGCCATCCTATTATTAGGAAAGGTCTTGAATTTCTTTTTTCAGCATCATCAAACATAAAAATTGTTGGAAGTGTTGATGATGGAGAAGCTATTTTGGAATTTGTTAAAAATAATCCTGTAGATATTATTTTAACAGAAACGGATTTTCCAAAACTTAATGGACTAACTGTTTTACGTTATTTAAAAGCAGATTACCCTAACATTAAAACTATTATTTATAGTGGTCAACCAGAAGAAGTATATGGTATTAACGCCATAAAAGCTGGTGCATCTGGTTTTATATCTAAAACAATTAATATTTTAGAAGTTAACGACGCTATTTTAAAAGTGCATAATGGTGGTCTTGCATTAAGTGATGTATTAAAGCAGCAAATAGCTTTAGGAAGAAAAGTATATAAATCTGGTTCGTATTATAAAAAACTTTCTACACGTGAAGCTGAAGTTTTAAAACTTCTAACTATTGGTAGAAAAAACAAAGAGATTTCTAAAGAATTAAATATAAATGAAAAAACGGTAAGTACTTATAAAGCACGTTTAATGAGAAAACTAAAAGTAACTAATTTAGTTGATTTAGTTAATCAAGCAAAACTTACTAGCGAATCACAAAACACGATTCAGTTTTCTAGATAGTAACATTTTTAAATCGGAATAATCTTTCACTTCTTCAAGTACACTTTTATTAGTGCTTGTAGTGTTCTGTAGTGTCGCTTTCTGAAATTCTTTTACTTTTTGTTCTATTAAAAAACAACGAAGACTTAAAATAGTTTCACTAACTAATTGTGCAATACCGTGAGTTTTTTCCTTTGGAAAAATATTCATTCGATTCCAATCATCTAAAACATAGCGTTCGTCATCCATTAAAATGGTAGTAATTTCACTTGATGTTGCAGAATCTACAGTATTAATAAATGTTTTTAGTTCAAAATTTGGATTCTGATTTAGCGTATCAATTATGGTATAATATAATGTTTTAAATTTCTCGTTAGAAAACTCCATTTCATCATCCTGTAAATCTAAAAATACTTTTTCAAACACTTTAGCTTGATGAATTACTGGCTCTAAGATAAGTTCGCCATTATCATTTTCTTTTAAAACTAAATCTTCAAAATCTTCGATTTTATTTCCGTAAAGCAATAAAACTTCAATAATTTTTCGTTCTAAAACATATTGAACATCAACTTTTTCAATAGGTTGCTGATGCTTAATAACTTCAAAAGCTTTTTGTTCTTTTTTATATTGTTTATTTTCTTCTTGAAATTCTTTTTTATTGATTTGTGCCAATGTACTAAACAGAACTTCTTCACTAATATCCATAATTCTGGAACATTCCTGAATGTAAATTTCCTTTTTAATTCTATCTGGAATTTTAGAAATACTGTTTACAATATCTCTAACCGTATCTGCTTTTTTAATAGGATCATTTTTTGAATCCTCAAATAAAATAGATGCTTTAAATTGAATAAAATCTTTAGCATTCTCTTCTAAATAAACCGATAATTCTTCAAGTGTATTTTGTTTTGCAAAACTATCAGGGTCTTCGCCTTCTGGGAATGTGCATACTTTCACATTCATACCTTGTTCCAAAATCAAATCGATACCACGCAACGATGCTCGCATACCAGCTGCATCACCATCAAATAATACCGTAATATTTTTTGTAAGCCTATTTATAAGTCTAATTTGTTCGGGAGTTAAAGCGGTTCCAGATGAAGACACCACATTTTTAATTCCTGTTTGATGAAACTGAATAACATCGGTATAACCTTCAACTAAAAAACAATTATCCTCTTTTGCAATGCTTTGTTTGGCGTGATAAATACCATATAACACTTTGCTTTTATGATAAATATCACTCTCTGGTGAGTTTACATATTTTGCCGCTTTTTTATCGCTAGTTAAAATACGTCCGCCAAACCCTAACACACGACCACTCATGCTTTTTATGGGAAACATAATACGTCCTTTAAACCTGTCAAAACGCTTATCTCCTTTAACAATAGTAAGTCCTGTTTTTTCTAAAAACTCAATATTGTAACCTTGCTTTAACGCTTCATCGGTAAAGGCTTGCCATTCGTTTAGCAAATAACCTAAATCAAATTTCTTAATAGTTTCTTCTGTAAATCCACGTTCTTTAAAATAACTTAAACCTATAGATTTTCCTTGGTCGGTTTTATGTAGTGTTTTTTGAAAATAAGTACTTGCGAACTCGCTAACCAAATACAAACTTTCGCGAACATTCGCTTGTTCTTTTTGCTCGTCGCTTTGTACCGTTTCTTCAACTTCAATATTGTATTTTTTAGCCAAATATTTTATAGCTTCTGGATAAGTAAAATGCTCATGCTCCATTAAAAAAGCGACTACATTCCCACCTTTGCCACTAGAAAAATCTTTCCATATTTGCTTTACGGGCGACACCATAAAACTTGGTGAACGCTCATCACTAAAAGGACTTAACCCTTTAAAGTTGCTTCCTGCTTTTTTTAGATTTACAAAATCGCCAATAACCTCCTCTACACGAGAAGTTTCAAATACTTGATCTATGGTTGATGGAGATATCAATGCAGAAAAAATTATTTATTTATATTAATCGTAAATGTAATATAAACTATTGATTTTATAAACCAAAGATTTTTTGAATTTGACTTTTATAAAAAATTTAGCTAACTTCGTTTTAATCCTAATATAATCAATTAATAATGAGCATGTTAA
>CAZLXG010000013.1:36298-38982 GCA_964563585.1 uncultured Flavobacteriaceae bacterium
TATTAATTGAAGCGCTTTTTTATATTATACTATATTTTAATTAATCCATATCAAAACGTACACCAATAGAAATATTGTTTTGCTTAACGGCTTGGTCTTTAAAAATAGGTGACAAATCGTATTTAACATACAATGCAGTATTATTAAAAGCAATGTAACCACTTAAACCATACACTAAATTAGTAGTATTAAAACCATGTTTTTGTTTGTCTTTTACGTGTTCTCCTTCAAAATCGTACTTTAATTTTTGACGTGTACCTATATTAAATCCTGCATATCCACCAAGTCCAATTTTAAATTTATTATGAGTTGAATATCTAAAATATGTGTCCTTTTCAATTTTTTTAGAAGGTCCGAATTCAAAATGCATAGGAAACACTAAATTGGTAATTGTAAGTTTAGACTTTTTTAAATCGTTTGGAAATTCTTCTAAAACGGTTTCATTTCCTTGTTTTACGAAATAGTTATTATCGGTTGGTTTTAGTCCGTTTATTTGAAAAGAATAGCCATATTTAAAACGTAAAAAATTAGAATTTTTAAACACACGTGTTTTCCACGCCCAACCTATTTCGAAAAAACGAGAACCACCAAATTTATATGGTGAATCATCTAATTTCTCACCTTCAATAATAGCGTTATTTAAACCAAAAGCTAAAACCATATCACTTGTAGTACGTCTATCGTATTTTTTAGGCTTATTTTTTCCATTAATTCTAAAACCTGCAAAACTACCTTCGTTACCTCCAATAGAAATCCTTACTTTAGAAAGGTCTTCATCGTCATAACTTACATCACCTTCGTCATTACGTTTTAGTAATGAAATTTTATTATCAATAATTGCAATACGATTTTCAATGTTTAAAGCGCGCTTTTTAGCAACTTTCATTTTTAAGGTCTTTGCCTCATTGCTTGTAATCTCACCATTTTCTAAACGCATATTTATTGTTTCAACTTCTATTTTTAAAAAATCGCGTTCTTCCGTTTTAATCTTTTCTTTAAGCTCTTGTAGAATTTCTATTTTATCTTTATTGTTTACATTTTGAATTGTGTCTTGCGCATTGATTAATTGCACATGTAAACATAATATGGCCATTGCCAAATACTTAGTAATAGTTTGCATAACTGTTCGTTTTTTGTCCCAAATTGGGCATTAATGATTTATTGATTGAATTATTACTTGATTTAATTATTTCGTTGAGCAACCGCCGTTTTTACTGTACCATAACTTGCTTTTATTGCCTCAAAAACTTTATTTCGAAATGATTGATCTAAGTCGGCTTCAACATCTTGAAGTAACAAATTAGCATCTACCACACCTGTGTTTTTATCATATAATTGCTGTAGTCTAATTTCCTTTTGAGCTTGTTCTAATAAGGCATTAATATCTTCATCTGTAACAATTGTATTATTTTCTTTTAAAGCCTGAACTTGAGCAACTACATCTTGTATTTTTTGCGCTTCAAAAGTCAAATTTTCTTGTATAATATTAATTGGTTCTGTTTTTTCTTGTTTTTCTTTTGAAACTGAGTTTTCTAATACTACAACAACTACATTTTTATTTAAATCAGATTCAGTTATTGTTGATTTTTTTATAATTTGATTTACCTCTAATTCTTTATTTGAATCATTTACATTTAAAGCTTCCTCAATAATTTCAATATTTTCAATTGCTACTTGATTGCTTTCTTCTTGCTTAATAACTTTTGGAGTTATCACAATTTCTGGTGTAATATTTTCTACTGAATCAGTATTAAAAAACTGAGTTGCAACTAAAAATATTCCAACAATACTTGCTGCCAAACCCAACCACCAAATTGATTTTTTTTGTCGTTTTTTTTCTTGATTTCCTATACGTTTCGATAATTTAATCCACGCATCTGCAGATGGCTGTAACTCTCTTTTCTCAAGCTTATCCTTTATATTTTCTTCAAATTTAATTGGTGCCATAACCTATCTTATTTAATTTATTAATCCCCAATTGCAATAATTTTCGTGCTTTAAACAATTGCGATTTTGATGTGCCTTCTGTAATATTTAACATGCTTGCAATTTCGTGATGCTTATAACCTTCAATTGCGTACATAACAAATACCATTTTATAACCTTCAGGAAGCGTATCTATAAGTTGCTGTATTTCGGCAATCTCAATATCTGTTTTTATATTATTGGTATAATCGTTTTTAAAATCTATTTCTTCTACTGGAAACTCAATATGCTTTTTTTGCCTTAAAAACGAAATAGATTCTCGTACCATAATCCGTCGAATCCAACCTTCAAAACTCCCTTCGTTTTTAAAGGTTTTTAAATTTAAAAACACTTTAAAAAACCCATTAAGCATTGCTTCTTCAGCCTGTTGTAAATCTTTAATATAATATCTACAAACACTTAACATTTTTGGCGCATGCAACTCGTATAAGACATGTTGTGCTTCACGATTATTTTTAACCGCTCTTTTAATTAGCACAGATTCGTTTTTATGGAGTTGTATAACTTTCAAAAGTTGTTTCATTTTGCTTTCTATTTTAAAGACGCAAATTTTATGCAAAAGGTTGCCTGAGTAAAAATTTATTTTATAAATGTAGTTGAATATGAGGTATTTTAAAGCTTGACTTTGTGAGAAAGATTGGCTAACTTCGTTTAAACGTTGTATATAAATCATTAAAACAGATTCATATACTTAAAAA
>CAZLXG010000014.1:0-38531 GCA_964563585.1 uncultured Flavobacteriaceae bacterium
TAGCCTAAAAAATTTAATGTTTCGTTTGCGTGCCCTTGTGGTTATTCTACCTAACTCGTTATATAGTAACTTTTATTACTTATATCCCGTAAATAAGTCAGGATATGGTAATTTTTTTGTTACTGTTATCCAGTAAAGGTAATTAAATTTTATATAGAAATGTTTGAATAATATTGATGTAGTTGTAGAGCATTTGTCATTGCGAGGGACGAAGCAATCTGTTAGTTTGGAGTTACAATTTAAAAGATTGCTTTGTAGTAATTACGTTTTAATTCATGAGATTGCTTCGTTTCTCGCAATGACGTTTACAACGTCACTAAGTTATTTTTAATATTATCTCGTAGTTTTGGTTTAACGTTTACTGCTTCCGCGTAAGCGTGCCAATTATTTACGATGTTATTTATTTTATCAATTATAGTATTGGCTTTTTTAATATGCATGCTTTTAGCAACAGTAAGTAAATCGTGGCGTGTAAAGTTTTTTCGTTTGCCATTAATACTTAATGCGTGTTGGCTTACCCAAATGCTATCTGGTCTGTAGGCATAACAAATATCGTATGCTGGAGCGAGTTCCCAAACGCCGCCTTGTTTTAGCATAAAGGCAAAATTTTTAGTATGGTCGTCGCAGTTTTTTGCAATTACATTAAAAGCCATTCTGCGAAATAATTGTTCTGCTTGTGGATAGGGTAGATGTAGTATGCGCATAGTTTGGAAGAGTTGCTCGTAACTAAAACTGTGCATATCGTTAAAATCGTAATGTTGTATGGCGCAAAATGTTTGTACGTGGTGTTTTATGTTGTTGGCTTCTCTATCGAAACGCTTGGTCATAAAATGCGCACGACCATGTTCTTCTAATAATATAGAATCCATCATCTGTATACCGCAATCTTTTGCCATATTATAGTATGCCATTTCTATGCGCCCGTAACCTTTGCTCTCTCCAAATTGTGCATCACTAACACCATCAAGTTTTATAAGCCAATGCTCGAAACCTTTTGGTGCATTGGTTTGACCAGAGCGTACTTGCCGAGTTTTTGGGTTGTAAGCAATAATTGCTTTTGGGCGTGCGCCACCTGCCGAAGTACCAATTTTTAGAATATCTAACATGGCTTGTTGCTCATTTTTGTTAAGATTAGTTTCAAAATCTTCACGTTTATGCAACATGCGTTGTGCAATATCTACTAGACTGTGTATTTCTACTTCAAACGTACGTTTGTTGGGTTTTAATTGTGTGGGTTCAAACTCTAAAGCGCCCATGCCACGAGTACCAATAAAACATAATTGTTCTACGGGATTCATACTGTTTTCTGCACGACCTTGTTGTGCTAACCAACTGTTAATAAGTTGATTTCCGTATTTGTCGGGTAGCACATCGGCTAGTAAACCTGGTAAACCTTTAAATGTATCGTATTCGTCATGTCTGGAAACTCGTAACTCTGGAAACGAAAATATGTTTCTGTTTGATTTGATTGGTATTTTTATAGGCGATAAATCGATGCCTAAAGCTTTAAATTTTGGGTCGTATTCAAAACTTGCAATACCTGTAGTTTCATTCCATGAAACTGCACCAACAACTTGCCCCCATATTTTTACAAAAGCTGTGTTTGTAGTTACCATTCGCTATTGTTTTTGGCGTTGGTATTGGTGTTTCTAGCACGTTGACGTTTTTGCTTTTCTAATTTGGCAAGTTGTATTGGGCTTATCTGTGTTTCAATTTTAAAAGCATCAAATATGTTTAGTAAATCTAAAGCGCGTAATATTTGTATAAGTGAAGTTAATGAAATAGCATCGCCATTTTCAATCTGACTAATCGTCCAGCGGTTTACACCTGCATGTTCTGCAACGCTTTTTTGAGTTTTGTTTTGTGCTAAACGTTGTTGTTTTATATAATTTCCAATGAATTTAATAATAGATTTATCATTCATTGAAATCCAATTTATGTTTGTATTTCCCATCGTAAATAGTGTTTTAATGCCTTAATGCTGGTATTTACTACTGCAATATACGAATTAAAATATAGTTTAGATGTTAGGAACGAGTATTTTGTTGGTATTTGCTAACTTAAATACTATATTTTTGACTTAATGATGGTAATTACTAACTTATTAAACAGATTTAATATTTATCTTTTAAAGTATTAGTATGATGTTCAACATGATGAGCTGTCCACATAATAATTTCACGAAGTGGCATTTTTCCCATTAATGGATGTGGAAGAATTATAGTATCTAAATGTTTGTCCGAAATCTTATTTAGCTTCGATTGTAACTTTTTGTTCTCGTTTTTTAATTTATTAATAATACTTGGTTTCTCATTTAACGCAGGTGTTTTCATGTTTCGTGAAGGACTGAAAACAGCATTTGTATCAACATTTTTTAAGCGTTCTTGATAACGATTTATTACCGTATTATAATCTCTAACATCTCTATTTGCTTTACCAAATTTATATTTTAAAAGGAATTTAGGCATGCTTAATCCTTTGTTTAGCATTTTTATACTTTGTAATAGATGTAACGAATGCTGACCTGTTGTCCATTTTCCTTTAGGGCTTTTTTGCCATTTTTCATCATCTTGATTTTCCAACCAATTGAAAAGGTTTTGGTGTTTTTCTTCTAGTAAATTTGCAATCGTCTTTTTATCCATTATTTATCTTTTTTATAAAACGGTAGTCTATACGATAATGAGTAACCAACACCTACGCCAATACCTGCGCTGTCATACGTTTTATTAAATCCTGGAATGTAGATATTTTGAAAATCAGAAGGTTCGGTTTCGCTAACCAATCCTTTAAGTTGTAAATTTAAGCCAATATATAAGTTGTTAAAAACCTCCGCTTTTATACCGATAATAAGTTCTAACCAAATAGCTGAAAGTCCATCAAATTTCTGTGGCGTATTTGATGAAAATTGATCACCCCAATATTGATCGGTATTATAAATAGTAAAACTATTAAGTGTTTGACTAAATGAGCTAGCACCAAGACGGAATCCTGTATAAATCATATTATCCATATCCAACCAATTTTGATATAAATTATAATCAATACCACCTTTTATATAACTACCTTTTGTTGTAATATTTAAATAATCGGTAATATCCGTTTTTTCTTCATTACCTATTTCGGCAGCTATGTACAGTTTTTTTTTAAGTCGGTAATCTCCACTAATTTCAAAACCTGTGTAATCATCTTCAAGAAATGTTCTTCCTATTTTGCTAATATCAATACCAACACGTAATCCATATTTTTCTTTAATTTTTATGGAGTCGTTTACTGTACTTACAATGCTATCGTTTTGTGCATTTACAGACACACAAAAAAGCAGTAAAAATATACTACTAATGAAATATTTTAAAATGTGCTGCTGTTTCATCTTCTACAGATTGGTTATCGTTTACAGATTGTTTAGATTTTATCCAGTTGTCGGCATCTGGCTCAATGGTAATAATTACGTTTCTAAAAACGGTTTTATAGCCACAAGCTCTCGATACATAAACTTCTTCGGTATTATAACTTATTGTAATAATATCTTGATTTCCACCAATAATATCATCGGTATCATCGTCTGGAGTATCATTATTATCATAGGTATATTCACTATGTAAAATGTATTGTGTTGATTCTTCATTGGTTCTAAGTGGTAATACAATTGAATCAGTGGTTACAACACTATAACTAGGTAAGGTTTTATCTGCGTCAATACCTTGAATTACTAAACCGAAAACATTTTTTTTGTTTTCTTGATTAGAAAGGTCGTAGGTTCTAATAATTAAACTTGGCGTAGTTGGCGTGGTTTCAGGACAAATATCATCGCGTTCGCAACTTATTGTTAGAGTTATCAATAAAACAATGACGAGTAATATGATAGATTTAATATATTTCATTTTTAAATAAACATTTTATCGTAAAACAGGCTTAATATTTTTCAAAAAGAACTACCGTTTCAATATGTGCAGTATGCGGAAATTGATCCACTAAACTTATTTTTTTAATTTGGTAATTAGCCTGCATTAATTGTTCGGTATCTCTTGCTTGTGTTGCTGGATTACAAGATACATAAACCAAACGTTCTGCATTAAGGTTTATTATTTTTTTAAGGGTTTTTGGTGCAATACCAGCTCGTGAAGGGTCTAGAATAATTGTTCTTATTTTATTAGTAAACTCAGGATGTTCGTTTAAAAATTTGCCAACATCCGCTGTGTAAAACTCTAAACCTTCTATGTTGTTTCTCTTTGCATTTTTTTTAGCATCTGCAATAGCAGAAGCAACAATATCTACACCAACAATTTTTGTATTATTAGCTTTGTTTGCAATTATTTGACCTATGGTTCCTGTGCCACAAAATAAATCTAAAACTACAGTATTATCAATAGCGTTTTTGTTTTCTAAAGCATAATTTACAACTTTAGAATACAATTTTTCAGCACATTTTGGGTTGGTTTGAAAAAAGCTTTTTATGCTAATTTCAAAGTTCAAATCTAATAATTCTTCAACTATTTTATTGGTTCCATATATAAGGTTTATACTTCCTGTTGTCGCCATTGTTCGGTCACCAACTTCATCATTTATAGTATGAAGTAAACCAGCAACACGCTTACCAAATAATTCTACTAAATAGTTTGCGAATTTGTTTAAATCGAACTTTGGTAAATCATAAGATGTTGTTACAAGATTGAATAATAGTTTATTCGTTTTATAAGATTTACGAACTACAAAATATCTAAAGAATCCTTCCCTTTTTGGTGCATGCCAAGGTGTTAAATTAGTTTGTTCGCAATAACTTCTTATGTTTTTAAGGTTGTTTTCTACTTCAGCATCAAATAAACCAGAATCATTATTTAGATTATCTCCACACCACCAAGTACCACGTTTTTTAAAGCCTAAAGTAAACTCATCGACATCAGTTTTTAGTTCATGATTGTAGCCAATAGCAGAGAAGCTATATTCCATTTTATTACGATAATGAAAGGTGTTCGGAGAGGTTACAAATTCATCAAATTTACTTTCAATATTTGCAACTTTCCCTATGCGTTTAAACAATTCTAAAGTGCTTTGTTTTTTATAGGCATGCTGTTTTTCTATAGGTAATTTAATGTAAGGCGCACCAGGAATATCTTGATAAGGCATATCAATTTCATCTTCCGACGGTTTTAAAATCTCAAAGAGTTTGCCTTCAGCATACTTCTTACTAGACTTTTTTATCTGTGCTTTTACTAATTGTCCTGGTAAAGTGTTAGGAACAAAAACTACAAATTCGCCATGTTCGTTACGAATACGACCAATACCTTTTCCTCCAAAAGCATAATCTTCTATTAAGATTTCTATAATTTCTCCTCGTTTAACAAATTTATTGCGCTCTCTTTTTGGCATTTCTTAAAAAATTAGATTGCAAAGATATTCTTATTTTACGAATAGCAGAGCAGAAAAGTATTAGTAAGTTTGGACTTATTTCAATTATCTTTAATTGAAAATAACTCTCTGAGGTTTTGCTTCTAAGTTTCCGTTGAAATTGTTATTTCCGTGAATTTCGATAACAATCGAGAGGAAAATTATCATATTAAGATTTTATAAAGTTACTTATATTTATTAATTTGCGCATTCTTAGGGATGATTTCTTTCCCACGCTGAATTTTCGGATGCTTCGAAAGGATAAAGGTAGATAAGGAATGGTTATTTTATAAACTAATAATTATTAAAAATGGCTGTTTTAGACCAAATAACGTCGCAAGAAGCGATGGATTTAGAAAACAAGTATGGCGCACACAATTACCATCCACTTCCAGTAGTATTGAATAGAGGAGAAGGTGTTTATGTTTGGGATGTTGAAGGAAAAAAATATTATGATTTCCTTTCGGCATATTCGGCAGTAAATCAAGGGCATTGTCACCCTAAAATTGTAAATGCATTAGCAGAACAAGCAAGTAAACTAACATTAACCTCTCGTGCTTTCCATAACGATATACTTGGTAAATATGAAGAATATGTTGCAAAGCTTTTTGGTTTTGATCGTGTGTTACCAATGAACACTGGAGCAGAAGCTGTAGAAACTGCTATAAAACTTTGTAGAAAATATGCATACGAAGAAAAAGGGATTGCAGAAAATGAAGCAGAAATTATTGTTTGTGAAAACAATTTTCATGGTAGAACAACAACTATAATTTCGTTTTCAAATGATGAAGAAGCCCGCAAAAATTTTGGACCTTTTACAGATGGCTTTATTAAAATAGAATATAATAATCTACAAGCTTTAGAAGGTGTTTTAAAAACGAATAAAAATGTAGCAGGATTTTTAGTTGAACCAATTCAAGGTGAAGCAGGTGTTTATGTACCGAATGATGGTTATTTAAAACAAGCTAAAAATTTATGCGAGCAATATGATGTTTTGTTTATTGCAGACGAAGTACAAACAGGGATTGCAAGAACAGGAAAATTGTTAGCTGTAGACCATGAAAATGTAAAACCAGATATTTTAATTCTTGGTAAAGCATTATCTGGAGGTGTTTATCCTGTTTCTGCTGTTTTATCTAATAATAAAACCATGCATGTTTTAAAACCAGGACAACATGGTTCTACTTTTGGTGGTAATCCATTAGCATGTGCGGTTGCTATTGCCGCATTAGATGTTGTAAAAGATGAAGCTTTAGCTGAAAATGCTGAAACTCTTGGTCAATTATTTAGAAGTGAATTAAACAAATATATACAAAGCAGTAATTTAGTTTCTTTAGTACGCGGTAAAGGATTATTAAATGCTATTTTGATTAATGATACAGAAGATAGTGAGACTGCATGGAATATATGTTTAGCACTACGAGATAATGGTTTGCTTGCTAAACCAACACATGGTAATATTATACGTTTTGCACCGCCTTTAGTTATGACTGAAGAACAATTATTAGATTGTGTTTCAATAATTACAAAAACATTAAAGGAGTTTGAGTAAACTTAACAGAACTTAAATAAAAAAAAGCAACCGTTGAGGTTGCTTTTTTTTTATTTAATATAAAGATAATTTATTAATTTTATTGGTATTGCTCCGTCATCTCTTTTACACTTTCCATATAAGCATCCCAACCTCCCATACTGAAGATTTGATAAATTACAAAAAGGAGATATATCACATTAATTATTAGAATTACTAAAGCAATTATTTTCGCAGTATTCATAGCTTTAACGCTACCAGCTTCATAATTTTCGGGGTTTGACTGTGCTTCTTTTAATTTGCTATTAGCAATAAAAAAAGCAATACCAGCAAGAATAAATCCTAAACCGCCAAAGCAGCAGCATAAAAGACCAAAAATAGCTAATACGTAAACAATAGTTGGATTGAGTTTTTGTTGTTCCATGTGTGAATTTTAATTAATTATTTTAATTGTAAAACTTATAATAATTGTAGCGACTGTAATAATGGCTAGTGCTCCAATAATTTTATTTGAATGTTTAAATTTAAAGAAAATATTTATTCCAATTGCTAAAAACAAAAGAATTAAACTATAAACTGCTGGATACATATAAAATGCTTCTACAAAATTGCCATGAAACATTAATGAAAAGGAACGTTGTAAACCACAACCCATGCACTCAAAACCTAGAAGTTTTTTGTTTAAACAGGGTAACATGTAATCTTCGGGTGAAGACATAGCTTAATTATATTAGTTTTTTCAAATGTATAAAATGAAACCTGTTTTTTGAAATAAAAGAGAAATAATTGATTAATTTTTATTGCTTACAACAATCTTTTTACTGAATACTTTGCTGTTAGATAATTGAATTTTCGCAATATAGATACCATCACTAAACGATTTTGTAGAATACGAATATTGCTTTTTTGCATTTGATAAACGTTTGTTTAAAACAAGTTTTCCAGAAACATCAAATACTCTAATAGCAGAAATCTTCAATCTATTTGGATTTAAAATTTTAAGTTGAGAACGATTATTGTTTTGAAATACTTTAAAATCTTCAAAAGTTGTATCAACAATATTTAATGTGTTTTTGTTAAAAGTAACTTCAAAACGATTGGTATAATTTCCTGCGTCAAGATTCATATTAAAAACCTGATTTTTTAAATTCACATATATATTATTTTCTTTATCATGAATATAAATTGGCAGATTGCTTTCAAAATTTTGAATATCAGCTATTCTAATTCTAACAGGCATATTTTCAGCTAACTTTATTACTAATGGAATTTGTAATGTCTCATTAAAGGATATGGCTTGTGCAAGATAAGGTGTGTTATTATTTAACCAGTAAGCATCAGAAGATATAATATCTTCTGGCTTAATATTGGTTTCTAATCCGTAATCAAAACCATCTGTAGCCGTAGCATGAAAAGTTTCGACTATTTGTCTAGTATAAGTATCATTAAAATCAATATTTAATCTAAATCGTTTGTAATCATTTGGAACTTTAAAAAAAATATTTTCTGTTTCAGTAGTTTTTCCTTTTGTATTAGTAGTTTTAAAAAACTCGCTATTTGCAGCAGATTCTTTTATATATACCCGATGGCTATTTTTTGCTTTTACAGTTCCAGTTGCTGTACCTTCAACCATAAAACCTTGCCCTATAGGAATATATCGTCTTGCGGTTTTAGATCCTATACCAGTATTATTAACATTAATACTTCCATTTCCATTATATGTGTTAAAAACTGCTGATATAAAAGTCTCAACAGTTCCAGTAGCATTAATGGTATAAGTTGCATAACCACCATCGTAAGCTCTAATTTCATGAGAGTTTACACTTGGGTCTTGTTCCCAATAATGTAAAACACCCGTAATTACTGCAGCGTTTTCGACATCGTGAATATATGCTACGGCATCTATAGCTGAAGGGTATGGGTTGCCAACTAATGTAGTTTTTCCGTTTAAAACACTTACTGCTATTGTACCTTTATTGGGTTTTCCTCTAAAATCGTATAATTGGTTATCTCCAGAGCCAACAGTTCCTTTCATGGTAAAACCTTCACCAGGATTTAAAGTTGTATTTCCTTGCACATGTATCCATTCGTAATAATTATCTGAAGCAATAAATTTCCAAATCCAATACGGTTCAATATTTAATGGACTAGAAGTTCCGTTATAATTTCCACTATGGGTAAATGTAGCTGGTGTAGATGTTATTAATCCTATTACATCATTTAAAAAAGAAATGCCAAAAGGGTTATTTACACTGCTGCTTGGTTTGCTTCCAATAGGAGAGCACCAATAATTATATTCGTATTCGCCAACATTACCATTTTGATAAACACTAAGTTCGCCAACACCAGAATTTCCTGTTGCGCCAGCACCTTGTATTAATTGAGCTTCGTTGCGTAAATAAATCCTGCTGTTTGCTTCATTAAGATTTACATCGTCTTCAACAAAAACAATTTGGTCGTTTACAAAAATGTAAGTATTATTTCTAACCGAAAGTTGAGCAAAAGATAGGTTACAGGCAAATATTAGAAAAAGGGCGAATCGATAAAACATATTTTGAGAGACTATGCAATTTACAAGTAACAAAGATATCATTTTTTATTTAAGTTGTATTTTCAAGTTTTTACCTTTATTGCCAATAGCAATAAAAACTCTTATTTTTAATGTAATTTTGTAGAAATAATTAAGAGATTTTAAATGAAATATTTTAACTACGTTTTAATTCTTTTAGGAGCTGTTGTAGCACTATATTCTAAAGCAGAAACAGAACAAAATCAATATATTTTAATTGGAGGTATTGTGCTGCTTATGATTGGTATTTATAGAGTTTCTAGAAATATACCTAGTAAATTTGATAAGGAAAATGAAATTGAAGATGATGAAAACAACTAATTATGGCATTTAAGTTAGGTGATTTTGTATTGGTTTTAGATGAAGATTTATCTGGTGTTGTTAAGCAAATTGATGGTAATTCTATTTCAATTGAAACCGAAGATGGTTTTTTGTTAGATTTTAAAAGTGATGAATTAATCATACAAAAATCAAATAAATCATTAAAATTTGAATTGTTTTCGCATGATAATATAGATGCTGTTATTTCAGAAAAGGAGCAATCAGCTAGAAGAAAACAACCAAAAATTAAAGCAAAAGAAAGATACGAGCCAACTATGGAAATTGATTTGCATATCAATCAATTGGTGAAATCTTATAAAGGCATGTCTAGCCATGATATGTTGACACTTCAGTTAGATACTGCAAGACGACAATTAGATTTTGCTATAAAAAAACGCATACAAAAAGTGGTGTTTATACATGGTGTTGGTGAAGGCGTGCTAAAAATAGAATTAGATTATTTATTTGCACGCTACAATAACGTGAAGTTTTACGACGCTAATTACCAAAAATATGGATTAGGAGCTACCGAAGTTTATATTTATCAAAATGTAAAACTTAACGATTAAAAATCGGGAGTAACTTTCCGCAATTTAAAATTACTATCAATTTCACTATCAGATAAAGTTCCAAAATTAAAATCGTCTTGTAAAATAAATTCTAAATTAATATTAATGATATTTAAAGTAACCACATAAGTTTTATAAATAGTATGTTCTCTATATGCCGTTGCCGGTAATACATCGTTTACATCTGGGTTTAAATAATCTGCTCCAACATCGCTATTAGTAACATCGTTTGCTGGATTTTCGTCTTGTTCTCCTTTTTCTTCATCGCGTGTTAAAACACTATCGCCATCATCATCACTATCTAAATAATCTGGAATACCATCATCATCAGTATCTTGTGCATCGTCAGGGTTTTTATCATCATTTTCGTCTGGTTTTTCATCTTTTGTTGGTACATTATCACCGTCATCATCAAAATCTAAATAGTTTGGTATACCATCTCCATCAGTATCATCATCAGTTAAATCACCATTGCCATTAATATCTTCAAACTCTGCAAGAATACCATCGTTATCGTCTTCTATTAATATAGTATTAATTACAGCAGAACAAGTTCCTTCATCATTTTGAGTAATAATTATATCAGCATTAGGAATTTCGTTACAAAACAAATCGTTTGGTAAAGATGTATTACTATATGTTCTGTAGATTAATGCAACATTAGTTTTTGTAGCATTAAAAGTATTGTCGTCTTCAACATTCAAAATTTCCTCTAAAGAATAGTTACTAATAAGAACAGATAAAGATTCGGAAGGGTCGTTTTTTGTTTTGTAAAAAAGTAAATCTGTTTCTCCACAGGCTTTAAAAGTATCTTCAAAATCAAATTCAACAGTAATAATATCGCCATCATTACAAGAGGTTAAACCAATGATGCAAAGAGTGGATAAAATGAAAAATAATTTACGCATGGGGTTTAGGTTTTAAGCAAAAATAATAGAATTGTTAATTATAACGTATCATATTGCGAATAATTTTATTTCAAGTATTTTTGCGCAAAATATATTTATATGCAACAGGTTTATTTTGATAATGCAGCAACCACACAAATTCGTGATGAAGTTATTGATAAAATGGCTGATATTATGAAAAATAATTATGGAAATGCTTCATCTTCACATAGTTTTGGTAGGTCTTCTAAGTCATTAATCGAAAAATCTAGAAAAGCAATTGCCAGTTATTTAAATGTGTCTGCGGGCGAAATTATATTTACTTCTGGAGGAACAGAAGCTGATAATTTAGTTTTAAGAAGTGCTGTTAGAGATTTAGAAGTAACACACATAATTACCTCAAAAATTGAACATCATGCTATTTTACATACCATTAATCAACTTGAAGATGAGTATAATATTACCGTTAGTTATGTGAATATTAATAAAAAAGGCGAAATAGATTTTACGCATTTAGAAAACTTACTTAATACAGATAAGAAAACGCTAGTCACTTTGATGCACGTAAATAACGAAATTGGTAATATTTTAGATATTAAACGTGTTGCTGATTTATGTAAAGCTAATAATACGTTGTTTCATAGTGATACTGTACAATCTGTTGGTCATTATAATTTAGATTTACAAGATGTACAAGTAGATTTTTTAGCTGCTGCAGCACATAAATTTCATGGGCCAAAAGGAGTAGGTTTTGCTTTTATTAGAAAGAATTCTGGTTTAAAACCTTTAATTTTTGGAGGAGAGCAGGAGCGTGGTTTTCGTGCAGGGACTGAAAGTGTACATAATATTGTAGGTCTTGAAGAATCATTGAAATTTGCATATGATAATTTAAATGAAGATGTAAAATATACAAAAGCACTAAAACAATATTTTATTGAAAAAATGAAATCTGAGATACCATTGGTGCATTTTAATGGATGTTCTGATAATATGGAAAAAAGCACTTATACTTTGGTTAGTGTTTGTTTGCCAGTGCCACCAGAAAAATCTGCAATGTTATTATTTCAACTCGATTTAAAAGGTATTGCATGTTCTAAAGGAAGTGCTTGCCAAAGCGGAAGTTCTCAAGGTTCGCATGTGTTGGCAGAAATACTTGATGAAGAACATATGAAATTGCCTTCTATTCGTTTTTCATTTAGTATTTATAATACAAAGGAAGAAATTGATTATGTAGTTGGTGTTTTAAAAGAGTTGATGAATTAATAATTTTTACTAAAAAGACTATGTTCTGGGGTTTTTAATTCAAAATTACCACAGATATCTTCTTTTTGATTGTAATGAATAATGTAATATAAAGAATCGTTTAAAAGCTTATTTGATATATCTTTTAAATATTTTTTTAATTTTAAAAATTACTTTTTAAGTAATCTACCTCTTGTTATTTTTTATATAGTTTAGCAACAAAACAAGTAGTTTCATAACTAAAACTTCATCGTAGTTCTCACGTTAAAAACCCTTGGCGTTAAGTAATTAGGAATACCATATTGACGTTTGCTATACACATCTCTTACCCAAGTATTGGTAATAGAGTTTTGAACATCAAACATATTGAAAATCTCAAATCCAAACGATAATTCTTTAAATGCTTTTTTCCAACCACTACTAAATTGTTTTTTCTCATCAACTATAACAAACTGTAAGCCTAAATCGGCACGTTTGTATGAAGGTAATCTGTTTTGGTACTCGTAAGGGTCTACATAATTAGGCGAACCACCAGGTAAACCTGTATTAAATACCAAATTCAAATACATTTTCATGTTTGGAATATTGGGTACATAATCTTGAAATAACGCAGCAAATTTTAAGCGTTGGTCAGTTGGTCGCGCTATATAACCTCTGTTATTAATATTCTCCTCGGTTTTTAAATATCCAAAACTAAACCACGATTCTGTTCCAGGAACAAACTCGCCATTTAAGCGCATATCTAATCCGTAAGCATATGCTTTTGCATTATTATTTGCACTGTAACGAATACGTACATTTTCTAAAGTATATGGGTTTACATCACTTAAATTTTTGTAATACGCTTCTGTAGTTAGTTTAAAAGGTCTGCCCCACATTTTAAAACTATAATCGTTTCCTAATACTATATGAAACGATTTTTGTGCTTTTACATTAGGTTGAACAGTTGCATTGGCATCGCGTAATTCTCTGTAAAAAGGTGGTTGATAATATAAGCCTCCAGAAACACGAAACAGCATATCTTTTTCCCAATATGGTTTTATTGTGAATTGCGCACGCGGACTAAATACTATTTGATTAGTCGATTGAATACCATCGCCACTAACCGACCAACTATGTGCTCTAACACCCGCATTATACCAAACATCACTTGTGCCTAAAGTAGAGCGTTTGCTCCATTGTGCATATGCTTGTAATCGGTTTATTTGAACATTATTTGTAGCTCGTATATTTTGAAAAGGAACTAAAGGTCCAGTATAAGGAATATAAGGTTGTTCGTTAAAAGCATCAATATTTGGTGGGTTTATTGAAAATCCTGCCGAATCTATAACTTCCCATTCAATTAATCTATCACGAATGTCTTCATTGGTGTATTTTACAGACCACTCAATTCTGTTGTCATCAAGATTCAAATTTCCTTTATGTTCAACAGCTGTAATTAGCGCGTCTAAATCATTTCTTCCATGATTTAATTGTCCGCCAATACCTTCGCTAAATTCAACTTCACCTAAATTTTCATCACCAATATTGGTGTTTACTTCACCCAATCTGTATTGTGCTAAAATATCAAAATACTCTTCTTCAGTTGTATGATATGTTGATGCTATAAGATTTAATGTTAAGTCATCATTCGCAAAGTAAGTACCTTTAAATGCACCAAAATAAGTTTGATATTCATCTTTTTCTTGTCCTTCGTAAAAGACTAATAACGCAATTGGGTCTGCAAGCGTACCAAAATTAGTTTGTCGTGTTTCTGGTTGGTAACTATATTTATTTATAGATGCATTTCCTAAAAAGTTTAAATGAAATTTATCAGAAAATTTATAAGTTAAAAAAGTTTGAACATCTGTAAAAGCCGCATCATAATTGGTTTCGGTTTCTTTAGCATTTACAAATAAACCATTATCACGATAACGAACTCCCGTAATACTTGAGAATTTAGAATCTTTACTTATGCTTTCAATAGATAAACTTCCGCCTAATAAACTTAAATCGGCATTTATTTCAAATTGATATGGTGTTTTATATGTAATATCTAATACAGACGATAATTTATCGCCATATTTAGCTTGAAATCCACCAGCAGAAAAATCTACATTTTGCACCAAATTTGTATTCACAAAACTTAAACCTTCTTGTTGACCTGAGCGAATTAAAAACGGACGATACACTTCAATACCATTTACGTACACCAAATTTTCGTCGTAATTTCCACCACGAACAGAGTATTGTGTGCTTAATTCGTTGTTATTGCTAACTCCTGGAAGTGTTAATAGTAAGTTTTCTACGCCAGCGTTTGCGCCAGGAATATTCCTAATTGTTTCTGGTTTTAATGTGATGATACCTTCAACTTCTTTTTGGCGTTTTCCAGAAATTACAACTGTAGCAATTTGTTCTACAGATGATTTCATTACAGGGTTAAACTCGTAATCTTCACCATTTTTAAGATTGAAAGTGCTAATAATTTTTTTATAAGAAAGATGAGTAAATTCAATTGTTACATCTTGACTTGAAGGGATTTTTAAAATATAAAAACCATTTTCATTCGTTTCTGTTCCTATTGTGCCTGCTTTAATATTTACGTTTGAAATTGGCGTATTGGTATCATCTAAAATAACACCTTTAATAGTTGCTGTTTGAGAATAACCCAAGAAGGTTATTAAAAAAAAGAATAGAATTATAAAAGAAAATTTCAATTTCAAAAGTGTCTAAATTTATTTTCTATAGAATAACGTTTCAAAAGTAGAACTATTTCCTACATTATCTGTAACAATTATCTTTAAATTATTTTTTGTTTCTGTGATACAGCCGTCATTAAAATCGTGTGTCAATGTTTTTGTTTTGTAATCGTACTCCATTAAAACCCACTTGCCATTTACTGTCGCTCTATAATTTGAAATACCAGAAATCTTGTCATCAATTTTAACTTTTAAATATCTAAAGTTACTTAGCCATTGATTCTTTTTAAAGTTTACAGACTTTATTGTAGGTTTAACAGTGTCTGTTGCTAAAGCAAATGTGCCTAATTTTTTTGTGTTAGTAGATAAAATATTTCCTTTTCTTCTTGTAGAAGAATAAATAGGGAATTTTTTGTAACCTAATAACCTTGCAATGTATAATTTGCTTTTGTCTTCATTTGAATATGCGCTAACATCATAGCTTATAGTAAAATTCTTTTTTGCAGGAATTATATCTTTATGTAGAGTTAGCGTATCGTTTTTTACTTGAAAATCTATATAAAAATCTTCATAAAAAGTATTTTGATAAAAATCTACTGAAACTTTTCCTTCTTTTAAATTAGTAGTTTGATTGGCGTTAATAAAATAAGGTGTTGTTTTTTGTGTTTTAGTAAAAACGGCTTCTTCTTTACTTCCTTTAATTGAAATTGTTACCCAAGTATCATTGTCTTTATAATCTTTTACCCTAATTTTATAAACCATATATGTGCTGTCTTCAACAGTTAAAAAACCTTTGTTTATAACAGATTTATACATGCTTAACGGATTATTTTCATTAAATAATTTTTGAATACGCTGTTTATTAGTTTTAAAATGTTCGTAATCTATTAAACGATTTAAGTGTTTGGTTTCGCTAAATGAAAACTGTTTAAAATCTAATTCAAAATTCTTATTACCGTTTAAAAACGTTTGAATATTATAAACTCCATTTTTGTTAGCCGCTAAATTTTGTCTGTCGATTGTAACAATTCCAAATCCAATTTTGCCATAAGCGTCTATGTTTTTAACAACATAATCACCATTTTTTAAAGGAATTAAACGTAGTTTTTGTTTTGTGTTAGATTTATTTATATGAGAATTTTTACCAATTGGGTACGCAAAAATAGAAGTTATAATAGGTTTTGTTGAATCTGTAATGTCTATCCCAAAAAGCATCGGATTCATTGGTCGTTCTTCTTTATCTCTAATTTCGAAATGTAAATGTGGCCCACCAGAACCACCAGTATTTCCAGAATAAGCAACTAAATTTCCCTTTTCAATTAACAAATCACCTGCTTTAGGAAACAATTCAATTACAAACGATTCTTTTTCATATTGATGTTTTTTAATATAAGCTTCAATTTCAGGAGCAAACTTCTGTAAATGCGCATAAACCGTAGTATACCCGTTTGGGTGCGTAATGTATAAGGCTTTTCCGTAACCAAAGTGAGATACTTTGATCCTGCTTACAAATCCATTTGCGGCAGCATTCACTTTTAAACCAACCCGTTGTTGTGTTTTAATATCTAAACCAGAATGAAAATGATTGGAGCGTAGTTCAGCAAACGTGCCAGATAGTATTAAAGGCACTTCTAAAGGGCTATTAAAATAATCTTGTGGATAATTATTTTGGGCTTTTAAAAATGTAGTTGAAAGTAAAAAAATAAAAAAGATTAATCGCATAAGTATGTATTGTTGCTAAAATATTAATTTGATATGAATTTGCGAAAGAATAAAACAAAAATCAAGCCAATGTGATGTGAGTAAAGAATGTAAGGAAATTTTAAATTTTATGTAAAAACAATTGTTATTTATATGTAGGTGTGTTAACTTTGTGATATAAGTATTGAAATTTGTAAATGAGTAATATTGAAGATATTGTAGATTCGTTAGAAAACAAAATTAGCAAAGTATTACACGAATTAGAACTTTTGAAACAAGCTAACACTAAATTAAATGAAGAGTTAGTAATTTCAAAACAAGAGTTTCAAGATAAAAAGCAGCATATTACTGCTTGGGAAGACAAATATGAAGCCCTTAAAATGGCAAATTCAATGCTTGGTAGTAACGAAAATAAAAGAGAAACAAAGCTTAAAATAAACGCATTAATTAGAGATATTGACCATTGTATTGCTCAATTATCGGATTAATGCAACATAAATTCAATGTCAGAAAAGCTTAAAATAAAGCTATCTATAGCTAACAGAGTATATCCTTTAACAATTGAAGCAATTCAAGAAGAAGGATTGCGTAAAGCGGCAAAAAACATTGAAGCTATGATTAAGCAATTTGAACAAAGTTATTCCGTTAGAGATAAACAAGATGTATTGGCCATGTGTGCTTTGCAATTTGCATCTCAAGCAGAACAAAAAACTATTGATAAAGAGAATGTAAATGAGCATATAGAAGAAAAACTAAATGCGCTAAACGATTTATTACATTCATATTAATCATCTCTTTACGTTCTTTAAAATAAACTAAAAGTTACTGCCTACATTGGTTATTTTTTTTGATAAACTCAACGTTAATTCTTTAAAAAGGGTGAGTTTAAGTTGTAAAAGCATGCTGTCTTAGAACAGATCCTTGATCAGCTTATTAGCCCTAAACTTGTTTTTAAGGAGTTTATACAAAACTTTATACTGGTGTAGGCTTTTTTTATATTTAACAACTAATTAAACATCAATGGATAATCCAATTATATTAATCGCTGGAGGCTTATTATTAGGACTAATAATAGGTTTTGTAATAGCTAAATATTTAGAAAAGAGTAATTCTTCTAAACTTATAAAAGAAGCAAAAAGAAATGCGTCTTCAATTATTAAAGAAGCAAATAGCGAAGGAGAAACTATCAAAAAAGATAAAATCCTTCAAGCAAAAGAAAAATTTATTGAGCTTAAAGGAGAACACGAAAAAGTGATTTTTTCTCGTGATAAAAAAATGGCTGAATCCGAAAAACGGATGCGTGATAAAGAATCGCAAATTTCAAATGAGCTTTCAAAAAGTAAAAAACTTAATGATAATGCTGAAGGCAAAATAAAAGATTATAATCATAGAATTAATGTGCTTGATAAAAAGCAAGATGAACTTGATAAACTTCATAAAAGTCAAGTACAACAATTAGAAGTTATTTCTAGTTTATCAGCCGATGAAGCCAAAGAACAACTTGTAGAATCTTTAAAAGGTGAAGCCAAAAATGATGCTATGGCATTTATTCAAAGCTCACTTGAAGAAGCAAAAATGACTGCTGAACAAGATGCTAAAAAAATAATTATAAATACCATACAACGTATAGGAACAGAAGAAGCAGTTGATAACTGCGTATCGGTTTTTAATATTGAATCAGACGATGTTAAAGGTAGAATTATTGGTCGTGAAGGACGTAATATTCGTGCTATTGAAGCGGCGACAGGTGTAGAAATTATTGTTGATGATACGCCAGAAGCTATTATTTTGTCCTGTTTTGATTCTGTACGTAGAGAAATCGCACGTTTATCATTACATAAATTAGTTACAGATGGAAGAATTCATCCAGCTCGTATTGAAGAAATTGTAAAGAAAACACAAAAACAAATAGAGCAAGAAATTATTGAAGTTGGTAAACGAACAGTAATAGATTTAGGTATTCATAATCTGCATCCAGAACTTATTAAAATGGTAGGACGAATGAAATATCGTTCTTCTTACGGACAAAATTTATTGCAACACTCACGTGAAGTAGCGAAATTATGTGGTATTATGGCAGCCGAATTAGGCTTAAACCCTAAGATGGCTAAACGAGCAGGATTGTTACACGATATAGGAAAAGTGCCAGATGCTGAAGCAGATATGGAAACACCACATGCAATACTTGGTATGCAATGGGCAGAAAAATTTAATGAAAAAGAAGATGTATGTAATGCAATTGGAGCTCACCATGATGAAGTAGAAATGAAATCGTTATTAGCACCAATTGTTCAAGTTTGTGATGCTATTTCGGGAGCAAGACCAGGCGCAAGACGTCAAGTTTTAGATAGTTATATTCAACGTTTAAAAGACTTAGAAGACATTGCTTTTGGGTTTAGTGGCGTTAAAAAAGCGTATGCTATTCAAGCGGGTAGAGAATTACGTGTTATTGTTGAAAGCGAAAAGGTAAATGATGATAAAGCAGCAGATTTATCATTTAGTATATCTCAAAAAATACAAACCGATATGACGTATCCGGGGCAAGTTAAAGTAACCGTAATTAGAGAAACACGAGCGGTTAATATTGCGAAATAATATATTCTTGCGTAGGCAGGAATCTCATAAATAGAACGAAGTTATATTTAATATTAAAAATCCAGTTAACGCTGGATTTTTAAATTTATCCAACAGTCAATAGCTATTTTCTAGGATGAAACTTCTCAACAACTTTAGTCAAATGCTTTTTGTCTAAATGCACATAGATTTCGGTTGTTGTAATACTCTCGTGTCCTAGCATTAATTGTATGGAGCGTAAATCGGCATCATTTTGTAGTAAATGTGTCGCAAACGAATGTCTGAACGTGTGCGGAGAAATATTCTTTTTCAATCCGATTTTTTCAGCAAGCTGTTTTGTAATGGTGAATATCATAGCACGTGTTAATTGTTTTCCTCTTCGGTTTAAAAAGAGCGTGTCTTCATAGCCAGTTTGAATAGATATATGCGACCTGATTTCATTTTTATAAATATTGATATATTTTTGAGTTATTGGTATAATAGGAACAAAGCGTTGTTTGTTGCCTTTCCCAGTCACCTTAATAAAACCTTCATCAAAAAATAAATCTGATATCTTAAGATTTATTAATTCACTAACTCGTAAGCCACAGCCATATAATGTTTCTAAAATAGCACGATTTCGTTCACCTTGTGGTTTACTTAAATCGATGGCGTTTATAAGGCTATCAATTTCATTTTCACTTAAAGTATCTGGTAGTTTTCTGCCAATTTTAGGCGATTCAATAAGTTCTAAAGGGTTTGTTTCTCTATAATCTTCAAAAACTAGATAACTAAAAAAACTTCGTAAGCCAGAAATAGTACGTGATTGTGAACGTGCATTTACATGCTTCGCAATTTCGTATATAAACTGTTGTACAATCTCGGGAGAAATTTTAGTAGGAGATACACTTGTATTGTTTTTCTCTAAATAATCAATAAGTTTTTTAATATCACGTGAATAGCTATCGATAGAGTTTTGTGATAAACCACGTTCAATTTTTAAATACAATTGATAGTCCTTAAGTGCATGCTGCCATTTCATTGCAATAAAAGTAAACAAAAAAAAACCACCTAATGGTGGTTTTTTCTTAATAAGTATATAATTTTTTAGAAATTATCAGTAAGCATATTTATTAAATCTACTATTGCCCAGATTCCTAAACCACCAATGGTTAAAATAAATAGGATATTTGCCCAAGTGGGTTTGTTATAATACCATCTGTGAGCAGCAAATGGCCATCCTAAAAAGAACCATAACGCTACACCTACCCATTTATCTTTACCTGCAACCGTAGTTGCCACAGGAGTAAAAACATCTGCTGTATTGGTTAAAACATTTTCAATGCTAGTTAAAACCTCTGCAGTTTCATAGGTTGTAATAGTTCTCTTTACAGGAAAAGAAGCATAGCTTGTAGAATAGATTAAAAAGACGAATAAATAAAGTAATAATTTAATTTTCATAATTAATTGGTTTATGTTTGTGCTAGCAAGTTATAAAAATAATCTTACAATGTTCAGAAAATGCTTATTTTATTTATTCGTCTTTTTAATCTATAATGTTGGTCAATCTCAAAATCAATACGAGTATGCTGGAGCAATAGTTCTTAACGACTCATCATCAACCACTTATTCGTACATGGTTAGTTTAAGCGAGGTAAGCGGAGCAGTATCTGGTTATTCAATTACCAATATAGGAACGGAGTATGAAACAAAAACAACTGTTTTAGGTAATTATAATAAGCAAAAAAAGGAGTTGACTATTGGTGAAGGAGAAATTATTTATACAAAAACACCAATACATTTTGATGAGGAATCTTGTTTTGTGAATTTTTCAATTAAATCGTTTGCATTTGGAAAAACAAAGAATGCAAAAGGAAAGTTTAAAGGATTGTCTTCAGATTTTAAAAAATGTGCGGAAGGAGAGATATTTTTAAACTCTATTGAAAAAGTTGAGGCTAGGATAAGTAAAGTTGTTAAGAAAATTTATAAATCTAAAAGAATAGCAGATAGTGTTAAACAAAAAATAAATCCGCTAAAGATGTTGGATTCTTTAAGAATGAATATTCTAAGAAAGAATCAAACTTTAAGTGTTTTTTCAAAATCTGAAAAAGTAGATTTAATTATTTATGATGGGGGAAAAGTAGATGGCGATAAAATCACAATTTCTGTTAATGGAAAAGTATTAGTAAATCAATATAATGCTAATAATACTAAAAAAATAATTTCAATTGATTTAGTAGGAGCTAAAACATCCATAGTAATTAAAGCAAATAACGAAGGTTTAATTGCTCCAAATACCATTGTTGTTGAATTGGATGATAGAAGAAATCATATAAAGGCATTGTCTAATTTGAAATCGGGAGAGTCAACTAAAATTGATATATTAAAAAAGAAGTAATTAAATTTTTTAAATATCTTTAGACCATGAAAAAACTAATCATCATCAACGGACCTAACCTTAATCTTTTGGGCAAAAGAGAACCTAATATTTACGGAAGTTTATCCTTTACCGAGTTTTTAGATGAAATAAAAGGAAAATATGCTAATACCAATATAGATCACTTTCAATCTAATATAGAAGGCGAAATAATTGATAAATTGCACGAAACAGGTTTTAGTTATGATGGTATTATTTTAAATGCTGCTGCCTATACGCATACATCTGTTGGGATTGGTGATGCCGTTAAAGCTATAGAGATACCTGTTGTAGAAGTACATATTTCAAACACATTCAATAGAGAAGAGTTTAGACATCAGTCATTTATATCTCCTAATGCTAGAGGAGTGATTCTTGGTTTTGGATTACAGAGTTATGAATTAGCTATACAGAGTTTTTTGAATTAGAACATTAGAAAGCTCTGCTTTTAGATAAATTAGATTTTTAGATCTACAATAAATAAAAAGTTCCAGTTTGTACTGGAACTTTTTTAGTATTTCTATTTGTCTAAAATTTCTAACTAATCTAAGAACGTCTATAAATGAATCACTTCACCATAAGCATCAGCAACAGCTTCCATTACCGCTTCACTCATAGTTGGATGCGGATGTACAGCTTTTAATACTTCATGACCTGTAGTTTCTAATTTCCTACCTAAGACGGCTTCAGCAATCATATCGGTAACACCAGCACCAATCATGTGGCAACCTAACCATTCGCCATATTTAGCATCAAAAATAACTTTTACAAAACCTTCTTTATTTCCTCCTGCACTTGCTTTTCCAGAAGCAGAGAAAGGGAATTTACCAACTTTAATATCAATACCTTTTTCTTTGGCTTGTTTCTCGGTTAATCCAACACTTGCAATTTCTGGAGTACAATAAGTACAACCTGGAATGTTTCCGTAATCTAAAGCTTCAACATGTTGTCCTGCTAGTTTTTCAACACATAAAATGCCTTCCGCAGAAGCGACATGTGCTAAAGCTTGACCAGGAGTAACATCTCCAATAGCATAATAACCAGGAATATTAGTTTGGTAAAAGTCGTTAACTAAAATTTTATCTCTATCTACAGCAATACCTACATCTTCTAAGCCAATATTTTCAATATTTGTTTTAATACCAACAGCAGATAAAATGATATCAGCTTCTAGTATTTCTTCACCTTTTTTAGTTTTCACATGTGCTTTTACACCTTTTCCAGAAGTATCGACAGAAGTAACTTCGGCAGAAGTCATAATTTTAATGCCGTTCTTTTTGAAAGAACGTTCTAATTGTTTAGAAACATCTTCATCTTCAACAGGAACTACATTTGGTAAATATTCAACAATAGTAACATCGGTTCCCATAGAATTATAGAAATAAGCAAACTCAACACCAATAGCACCAGAACCAACAACAATCATTTTCTTAGGTTGCGTTGGTAACGTCATAGCTTCACGATATCCAATTACTTTTTTTCCATCTTGAGGTAAATTTGGCAACTCACGAGAACGAGCACCAGTTGCAATAATTATATTATCCGCACTATATATTGTTCCATCAACATCAACTTTTTTTCCAGCTTTAAGTTTTCCAAAGCCTTCAATAACATCAATTTTATTTTTTTTCATTAAAAACTGAACGCCTTTACTCATGTCCTCTGCAACACCACGGCTACGTTTTACAACAGCATCAAAATCTTTATCAAAATCTTTTACAGATAACCCATAATCTCCTGCATGTTTAAGATATTCAAAAACTTGAGCAGATTTTAATAAGGCTTTTGTTGGAATACAACCCCAATTTAAACATACACCACCAAGGTTTTCTTTTTCAATAATAGCAGTTTTAAAACCTAATTGAGAAGCTCTAATTGCTGTTACATAACCACCAGGGCCACTTCCAAGAACAATAATATCGTATTTACTCATCTGTCATTTTTTAGGTTACGAATTTACGAAATGGAATTTGAATAATGAATTTAGAACTCCATAAAATTTATATCTTTTACTACCTTTGTGTGCAAGTATTATTTTATGAACATACCAAAAACAAGTTTTCCTAGAATCGTTATTATAGGTGGTGGTTTTGCTGGAGTTGCTTTAGCAAAAAAATTATCGAAACAAGAAGTTCAAGTTGTTTTGCTAGATAAAAATAACTATCACACTTTTCAACCTTTATTATATCAAGTGTCTACAGGTGGCTTAGAACCAGATTCTATTGCGTATCCTATTAGAAAAATACTTAAAGATTTTCCTAATTTCCATTTTAGGCTTGCAAATGTTGAAGAAATTGATTCTAAAAACAATAAGGTTTTAACAGATATTGGTAATCTAAAATTTGATTATCTAGTTGTTGCATCAGGTTCTAAAACTAATTATTTTGGAAATTCTGATATAGAAAAACATAGTATGGCAATGAAAACCATACCGCAATCTTTAAATTTAAGAAGCTTAATACTTGAAAATTTTGAAGATGCGCTTTTAACTTCTGATTTGAATGAACGCAATGCGTTAATGAATTTTGTAATTGTTGGTGGCGGACCAACAGGCGTAGAGTTAGCTGGTGCTTTAGCCGAAATTAAAAAAGGTATTTTACCAAAAGATTATCCGGATTTAGATACACGTTTAGCGCAAATAAATATTGTGCAATCTAGCGATTGTATTTTAAAAGGTATGAGTGCTAATGCTTCAAAAAAAGCAGAAGATTTTTTAGAGAAGTTAGGTGTAAATATTTGGAAGAATGTAAGGGTTACTAATTATGATGGAAAAACAGTTACTACAAATACCGATTTAACTTTTGAAACCGCCACCTTAGTTTGGGCTGCAGGAGTAAAAGGAGCAACTATAAAAGGTTTGGATGCAAACGAATTTGTAATAAGAGGAAATAGGTTTTTAGTAAATGAATTTAATCAAATAAAAGGGTTGAATAATATTTTTGCTATTGGAGATGTAGCCTGTATGGAAACCGAAGAATTCCCTTGTGGATTACCTATGATGGCGCAACCTGCCATACAACAAGGTTATCAATTAGGAGATAATATGTTACGCTTAATTGAAGGTTTATCTATGAAACCTTTTGCTTATAAAGACAAAGGTACAATGGCAACTATTGGAAGAAACAAAGCCGTAGTAGATTTACCAAAGTTTAAGTTTCAAGGTGTTTTTGCTTGGTATGTTTGGATGTTTGTACATCTGTTTTTTCTAATAGGTTTTAGAAACAGAATGGTAGTATTTATAAATTGGGTTTACAATTATATTAGGTTCGATAGAGAAGCTCGTTTAATAATTAGACCTTTTAAAAAGCGATATAAAGTTTAATTTTTGGGCGAGTTGCCATAAAAATGGCAAACAGGCTTCGGCAGTCGCTCTCTTCGAGGAGCTTCAACAAATGCCTCAATCCTTCTCGCGGGCATATTTGCTAATTAACTAGTATTTTACTTTACATATTGTTGCTTTTAAATGTGTTTGTCATGTCAAAAAGAAGCACGTTCCGATAAAAAATAGAGTTACTCTTCTTTTGCAACAAACTTTAAAGCAGTACCATTAACACAATGTCTTTCTCCAGTTGTGTTTCTTGGACCATCATTAAAAACATGTCCTAAATGTCCGCCACAAGTAGCACAATGCTCCTCGGTTCTAGTGTATCCTAAATCATTATCGGTTGAAAAATCAACATTCCCTTCTATTACTCTATCAAAACTTGGCCAGCCACTACCTGAATCAAATTTGTCTTCACTTTTAAATAAAGGTGTGTTACAAACTGCGCAAACATATTCACCATTTTTATGATTTTTGTTTAGCGAACTTGAAAAAGCACGTTCTGTTCCTGCTTGTCTTAATACATAGAATTGTATTTCGGATAATTCAGCCCTCCATTCAGCTTCAGTTTTAGAGATTTTGTATGTTTTTATTTCTTTTTTAGTTGGTTTTTGAGCAACTCCAATGCAACTAAAAAATAGAGAAATGATACATAGTAATATTATTTTTTTCATTATTATTTATTTGAAAATAGATTCTTAAAATATGTCGAATAACAGTATGTAACATAACACTTTTATGTAATTATTTTTTTTGTTTAATTAATGTGACAAACAAAAACATTCTGTGTTTTAAAAATAAAGGTACAATTTTTGTATTTTTATAAAAATATTAAGCCCTTAACAATGAAACTGAAAAATACACTTATACTATTTGGATTAGCAACAATAATTTTTTCATGTGCTGAAAATCCATTTACAGGAAAAAAAACAATGGCATTAGTGCCAAATTCTCAATTATTTCCAACAGCATTTGCTCAATACGACCAGTTTTTAACTGATAATAAAGTAATTACAGGAACAAGTGATGCGGAAATGATTACTAGAGTAGGGCAGCGTATAGCAGTTGCTGCAGAGCGTTGGTTAAATGCTAATAATCATCAAGGCTATTTGAATGATTACAAATGGGAATATAATTTAGTAGATGATAAAACTGTAAATGCTTGGTGTATGCCAGGTGGAAAGATTGTGTTTTATACTGGGATTCTTCCTATTGCGCAAAATGAAACAGGAATTGCTGCCATTATGGGACATGAAGTAGCGCATGCATTGGCAAACCACGGGCAACAGCGTATGAGTGCTGCTTACCTTCAACAAGGTGTAGCATTGGCTGGTAATATTGCTATAAAAGATGATAAATCTAGAAACGCTTTTAATCAATATTATGGTATTGGGTCTCAAGTAGGTTTTAT
Organism: uncultured Flavobacteriaceae bacterium; assembly: GCA_964563585.1. Classification (GTDB taxonomy): domain Bacteria; phylum Bacteroidota; class Bacteroidia; order Flavobacteriales; family Flavobacteriaceae; genus CAZLXG01. The sequence continues at coordinate 26,586 of CAZLXG010000014.1, forward strand.
GTTACCTTTTAGTAGAAGTCATGAAACTGAAGCTGATAAAATTGGATTGTATTTAATGGCAATTGCTGGCTATAATCCAGATGAAGCTTCTGAACTTTGGGAAAGAATGAAGGCAAATAGTGGAGGACAAGCACCACCAGAAATTTTAAGCACGCATCCATCAAACGATTCGCGTATTGCTAATTTAAAAGCATTAGCACCACAAGCTAAAACAGAAGCTGTAAAATTTGGTGTTTCGTCTTTTAGACCAATTACAAATTTTAAATAAAGAAGTTTAAAATATTTGATTACTTTAGAAGCTGCTCAATAAACGGGCAGCTTTTTTTATGGAAAAACTTAAAAAAGGAAGTAAAAAACTTCTAAATGCTTGGGCGTTTTACGATTGGGCAAACTCAGTATATACCCTTACTATTGCATCATCCATATTTCCTATATTTTATTCTGCATTATTTTTCGAGAATATTAAGGTTGTTAATGCTTTTGGATTTGAATTAAAAAGTACTGCCTTAATTACGTTTGTTACGGCATTCACTTTTTTGGTAGTTGCTTTTACTTCTCCATTACTTTCTGGAATAGCAGATTATGTTGGTAACAAAAAAGCATTCATGAAGTTTTTCTGTTACATTGGCGGTTTAGGTTGTATTGGGTTGTATTGGTTTAGTTTAGACCATATATATTTAAGTTTACTATTCTATTTTATGGGTTTAATTGGGTATTGGGGAAGCTTAGTGTTTTATAATTCCTATTTGCCAGATATTGCATTTCCTGAGCAACAAGACAAGATTAGTGCTAAAGGATTCTCTATGGGTTATATTGGAAGTGTTATTTTGTTACTTGTAAATTTATTTATGGTAATGAGTCAGGATGATGGTGCTGCAAAAATCCAAATGATGCGTTACTCATTTGTTACAGTAGGATTGTGGTGGATTATATTTAGTCAATATTCATTTTATATATTACCAAAAGGAGTTTCTTCAGGACATAAAGTTACTAAAGATGTGGTTTTTAACGGGTTTAAAGAATTGCGACTAGTATGGAAGCAATTGAAAACTAATTTAAGATTAACACTCTATCTAAGAGCCTTTTTCGTGTATAGTATGGCGGTGCAAACCATTATGCTTGTAGCTGTTTATTTTGGTGAGGAAGAAATATCCTGGGCAAATGATAGCGAGAAAACTACAGGTCTAATTATAAGTATTTTAGTAATCCAAATTGTTGCTGTTTTTGGAGCCATTTTAACATCACGAGCATCAGCTAAATATGGAAATATAAAAACTTTAATTGTTGTAAATTTTGTGTGGATGGCTTTATGTTTTTATGGTTATTTTGTTGAAACACCAATGCAATTTTATACTACAGCAGCTTTTGTTGGTTTGGTAATGGGTGGTATTCAAGCGTTATCACGTTCTACATATTCAAAATTTTTACCAGAAACTGATGATACTACATCTTATTTTAGTTTTTATGATGTAGCTGAAAAAATAGGAATTGTAATTGGTATGGTGATTTTTGCAACTATAGACCAAGTTACTGGAAGTATGCGTAATGCATTTTTGTTTTTATTTGTATTCTTTTTGATAGGTATTATTTTATTGTATAGAGTTCCTAAAGAAAATGTAGAAGCATAAAAAAAAGCGACACTTTTTAGTGTCGCTTTTTTTATATAAATATTTTATACTTAATTTGAAATACTACCAGAACCAGCAACCTTAGTATCGGTTGTTGGGTTACCTTTGTAAACAATATCACCCGAACCAGCAACACGAGCTTTTAAGTTTTGAATACTAACTACTTGTGCGTCTCCAGAACCCGCTACAGAAACTTCGGTATTATTTGATTGTAAACCAAACCCGTGAAAATCGCCTGAACCAGCAACTTTAGCTTCTAAGTTATTAGTACTTCCTTTTAAAGTTAAATCTCCAGAACCAGCTATAGACCCTTCAACTGATGTTGTTTTTATATTCAGTACAATATCCCCCGAACCAGCTAATGAAACATCTAGGTTCGTTGCTGTAATTACATCTTTATTCCATAAATCTCCAGAACCAGCAAGAGATACATCGCTAATATCTTCAAAAGGAATTGTAATTTTTATGGTTTTGTTTCTACTAGATCTTAAACTCACACCTTTTTTTACTCTAACTTTTAAGGTATTGTTTTTAACTTCTGTAATAATATATTTTAATAAGTTTTCTTCACCTTCAATTTTTATATTTCCTTCAGTTCCGCTAACTAAAATAAAATCCATTGAGCCTGCACACTTTATCTCATCATAGCTATCGGTGCTTCTAGTAATTGTTGTAATATTTCCGTCGCCTTTTATAGATTTTCCCCATTGTGCAAAAGATGCTGTTGTAATTAGGAAACTTGCAAATACAAGTACTATTTGTTTCTTAATTAATGTTTTCATTGTGTTTATTTTTTAATTGATTAATTTTTATTTAATGATACGCTTCCGTAATCAGATTCAATTTTTATAGTATTTACAGAGTTTTTATTTCCGTAATATCCGCTATAATATTTACTTCTAGATTTCACTTCTTTACGTAAAAACTCTAACCCTTCACTATTTAAAGAAGCGTAATCAAGTTCTATATTAAAGTTGAAATTGTAATTTTGGTCGTAGCCTATTTTTATACCTGTATAATCAGATTTAATAGTAATATTTCCAGCATTAGCTGTTATGTTTGCAATTTTTATTGCTCCATAATCTGCAATTATAGAAACGTTTTTGTATACATTACCAATCTTGATTGTTAGGTAATCTCCGTTTCCGGAAACATTATTTGCTTTATCGATTGCTATACTACCATAATCACAATTAAATTTCACATTTTCAGCTATTTCAATTTTTGAGCTTGTGTAATCTGCATTTATATCTAAATTATTTGTTTTTGAAATCGTAAAGCCGCTATAGTCTGCATTTATTTTTCCACCTTTAATATATTCAAAATAACAATTGTTGCTATAATCAAACGATATGGAGTTGTTATCGGCTAGTAATTCTTTGGTGGTTATTTTACCATAATCGCAATCAATTTTTGCATGTCCTTCAAGTTTGTCAACATTAATACTTCCGTAATCGTTATTCAAATCAATGTTATTAGTAATAGGGATTTTTATAATATAATTTATTTTCATTTTCACATTATTGTTTCTTCCCCAATTCCACCAAGAATTAGAACGACTACTGAATTTTGTTTTTGCTGAAACACTATTTGAAGAGCCATCAAATTCTACAGTAATATCGTCTAATCTGTCTTGTACTTTTTCTTCATTATTACCCGTTGTAGTAATGATAATTTCAAAAACAATTCTGTTTTCATTCCAAGTAATCACATCAATATTTCCGTAACTATTATCAACGCTTAATGTTGCGTTTGAATTAACTGAAAACTCTTTATTTATGGTTTTCTTTTTGGTGTATTTACCATCTTTATTATTCGCCATTGCAAATAATGGTAGCATAAATGCTATAAATAATACTTTATATAGTAGTGCTCGTTTCATTTGATTGATTTTTAATTTGTTTAATATTATTAATTTGTTCTATAGTGTTTTTTAAGATGTCTATTCTATTTTGAAAGTTTGAAATCATTGCATAAATAACACGATTATCATCTCCACTTTCGGATAAATCGGTTTTTAATGCTTCATAATTTTCTTCTAGAATTTTCATGCGTTTTAATGCATCATCTACTAAAATTTTAACTTCAGGAGATGATTCTTTTTGAAGGTTACTTAATTCTTCTTCAATTGTAATGGTAAAAAAATCTTGCGTTTCTGCCATTTGTGGCGATATACTTGCTAAATCTCTTGTGTTTGGTTCTTGTTGAGTGCCAATAAAAACAGTGATTAATAACACTATAGAGGCGGCTACACCAATTAGGGGTTTCCATAAACGACGCCTTCGTTTATCAACCTTAACTAGTTGTAGCTCGCCATTTGTATTTAATTTGTCTAAAAACCGTTGTTTATGATTTTGATTTGGTTTTTCAATATCAAAATCATTTTTCAAGTTGTTAAACAAATTGTCTATAGTAGTTTTTTTCATTTTTATTTAAATTTAATGCGCAATTGCTGTTTGCAATTTTTGTCTTAAACTTTCTTTAGCTCTCGATATTGTTGTGCGACAATTTGCCTTTGTAATATTCATAATATCACTTATTTCCTCATAATCATAACCTTCAATTAGGTTTAGGGTTAAAGCAATTCTATAATTATCTTTTAATGCTTTCATGGTATTTAAAACTTCTTTAGCTTTTATATTTGTAAATTCATAATCGCTATCAATACCACTAAAATTATCTTCAACTTTATACAAAACATCATCTAAAGGAATCTCATTATTTTTAATATTCTTTTTATAATGATGAATGCTGTTGTTTATAACAATTCGTTTTAACCAAGCTCCAAATATTTTCACATCTTTCAAACTCTCTAACTTTGTAAACGCCAACAAAAAGGAGTCTTGCATAACATCTTCAGCTTCAAAACTGTTTTTTACAATTCTAAATGCAATGTTATACATAGCTTTATAATATCTGTTGTAAACTTCCAATTGCGCGGATTGGTTTCCAGAGATACAAAGCTTTATAAGCTGTTCAGTATTTAGTTTAGTTGGCGTCAAAAAATACAAATTGTTATACTATAGATTGTATTAATTTTTATTTGTTACAGTTTTGATAAAAAAAATCTTGTATATATAAAATTGTAGGTTTTAATAAAGTGAATTTTTATCACTTGGTTTTATTTTTCTTCAACAATTGATTCTGCCCAATCTATGGCATCCTCAATATTAGTGAAAATTTCAAAAGGTTTTTTTAAGAATTGTCTTTCTATTTCTGCGTTAAACAGGGCTATTATTTTTGAAGAGACTACAGCAAAACCAACTAAGTTTTTAATTTTTGATGTACCAAGATAAACAGATGTGTCTACAGCATAAGAATGTATTCGATGTGTGATATAAACAAACTTTTTTGAAGCATAATACTTTTTAATAATGTCTTTAAGAATTGTATTAGATTCTGAGTTCACTGTCTTGCCTTCATTTATATTGACAATTAAATAATTATTATGTATATAAAATGTGCCAATTGAAAGTTTTAAAACATGCTCCATGATTATAAAGGTAGTTAATTATTTAACACAAAAAAGCTCGAAAATTAGTTTTTCGAGCTTTTTATTTTGTTAAAGGTGATAAGTAATTAAGACTCAGTAGGCTTTTCAGCTTTTTCAATCTTAATATTTAATTCATCAGTTTTCTTATCTAAATCTATTATAATTTTATCGCCTTCTTGTACATGCGATGATATTATTTCTTCAGCTAAAGCATCTTCAACATATTTTTGAATAGCTCTTTTTAAAGGTCTTGCTCCGTATTGTTTATCGAAGCCTTTATCGGCAATATAATCTTTAGCACTTTTACTAAGTTTTAATGTATAACCTAAACCTTTAATTCTTAATAAAAGTTTGTCTAATTCAATATCGATAATTTTATTAATATCTTCTTTTTCCAACGGATTAAATACTATCACGTCGTCAATTCTATTTAAAAACTCTGGAGCAAACGATTTTTTAAGTGCATTTTCAATCACTTTTACTGCATTGGCATCTTCTTGTGCTTTTTGTGATGCTGTTCCAAAACCAATACCTGCACCAAAATCTTTTAGTTTACGAGCTCCAATGTTGGAAGTCATAATAATAATGGTGTTTCTAAAATCTATTTTTCGTCCTAAACTATCGGTTAAATACCCATCATCAAGTACTTGTAATAACATATTAAATACATCTGGATGTGCTTTTTCAATTTCATCTAAAAGAATTACCGCATAAGGCTTACGTCTTACTTTTTCGGTTAATTGCCCACCTTCTTCATAGCCAACATATCCTGGAGGTGCACCAATTAATCTTGAAATAGCAAATTTCTCCATGTATTCACTCATGTCAATTCTTATAAGCGAATCATCACTATCAAATAGCTCTCTTGATAAAACCTTAGCTAACTGTGTTTTACCAACGCCGGTTTGACCTAAAAATATAAACGACCCAATTGGCTTATTAGGATCTTTAAGTCCTGCACGATTACGCTGAATAGCTTTTACAACTTTAGCAACGGCTTCGTCTTGCCCAATAACTTTGCCTTTAATAAGGTTTGGTAATTCTGCAAGTTTATTAATTTCTGTTTGTGCAACTCTATTTACAGGAATTCCTGTCATCATCGAAACCACATCTGCAACATTATCTTCTGTTACTAATTCACGATGTTGTTTGCTGTCTTCTTCCCATTTTTCTTGAGCAACTGCTAGTTCTTTTTCAATGCGTTTTTCATCATCTCTAAGTTTTGCAGCTTCTTCATATTTCTGTTTTTTAACAACAGAATTTTTGGTTTCTTTTACAACTTCTAGTTGTTTTTCTAATTCTAAAATTTGCTTTGGAACATCAATATTTGTTATATGAACACGCGAACCAGCTTCATCTAAAGCATCAATAGCTTTGTCGGGTAAAAAGCGTTCTGTCATATATCGATTTGTCAATTTCACACAAGCTTCAATAGCTTCTTGTGTATATTCAACATTATGATGCTCTTCGTATTTACCTTTAATATTATTAAGAATTTCAATAGTTTCTTCCACCGAAGTTGGTTCAACTATCACTTTTTGAAAACGACGCTCTAAAGCACCATCTTTTTCAATATATTGTCTGTATTCATCTAGCGTTGTAGCTCCAATACATTGTATTTCGCCACGCGCTAAAGCAGGTTTAAGCATATTGGAAGCATCTAAACTTCCAGTAGCACCACCAGCGCCAACAATGGTATGTATTTCGTCAAGAAATAGAATAACATCATCATTTTTTTCAAGCTCATTCATCACGGCCTTCATGCGTTCTTCAAACTGACCTCTATATTTTGTTCCAGCAACTAAACTTGCCAAATCTAAAGTGACAACACGTTTGTTGAATAGAATACGTGATACTTTTCGCTTTATAATTCTTAGTGCTAAACCTTCAGCAATAGCAGATTTACCAACTCCTGGTTCGCCAATTAAAAGCGGATTGTTCTTTTTACGCCTACTTAAAATTTGAGATACGCGTTGTATTTCTTTTTCACGTCCTACAACAGGGTCTAATTTACCTTCTTCAGCCATAGCGGTTAAATCACGTCCAAAGTTATCTAAAACAGGTGTTTTAGACTTTTTGTTTGTTTTTCCTGTAGGCGTGTTAAATATATTATCTTTTGAAGACTCTTCAGAACTTGTGTCATCATCTTGAAAAGATTCAGATTTTGGTTCTATATAGTCGCTATCGTTCGTAATCATAAGTTTGAATTGTTCTTTAACATTATCGTAGTCAACTTTTAACTTATTTAAAAGCTTAGTAGTGGGGTCGTTTTCATTTCTTAAAATACATAACAACAAATGTGCTGTATTTATTGACGTACTTTGAAATAGTTTTGCTTCTAAAAATGTTGTTTTTAAAGCACGTTCTGCTTGTCTTGTAAGATGTAAATTCTTTTTCTGGTTAGAACTCACAGTAATATTTGGGTTTGCAGGGCTTAATATCTCAACTTTACGTCTTAAATGGTTTAAATCAATTTCTAAAGTATTTAATATATTAATAGCTTTTCCGTTTCCATCGCGCAAAAGCCCAAGCATTAAGTGTTCAGTGCCAATAAAATCATGACCTAATCTTAACGCTTCTTCTTTACTAAAAGCTATAACATCTTTTACTCTAGGTGAAAAATTATCATCCATAAATATCTTCCTTTCAGGATTAAAAATACTAAAACATTTTTACTATGGGCAATAACTATACCTAAAAATGCCAGTAAGTTGCTAATAGACAAAAAAATCTTTAGAAAATCAAAATTTTTAACAGCATACTTATTAACTAAAAATAAGGTAGAAATTGTTAATAAATAGTGCGAAATAGCAATGCTAAAAGGCATGGTGTGACTGACGGAATTCTTATATTAGCACGTTTTGAAATACTGACGAAATTTAACTAAAAATATTTATGGCAGAAGGAGAAAAAGTAATTCCTATTAACATTGAAGATGAAATGAAATCGGCTTACATTGATTATTCAATGTCAGTCATTGTGTCACGTGCATTACCTGATGTAAGAGATGGCTTAAAACCAGTACATAGACGTGTGCTTTTTGGCATGCATGAGTTAGGTGTTAGAGCAACTGGAGCACATAAAAAATCTGCAAGAATTGTTGGGGAAGTTTTAGGAAAGTATCATCCACATGGAGATACTTCGGTTTACGATGCCATGGTGCGTATGGCTCAAGAATGGAGTTTACGATATATGTTAATTGATGGACAAGGAAACTTTGGTTCTATTGATGGAGATAGTCCTGCAGCAATGCGTTATACAGAAGCACGTATGCGCAAGATTTCTGAGGATATGTTGGCAGATATTGATAAAGAAACTGTAGACCATAAATTGAATTTTGATGATACATTACAAGAACCAACAGTTTTACCAACTCGTATTCCTGGTTTATTAGTAAATGGGGCTTCAGGTATTGCTGTAGGTATGGCAACCAATATGCCTCCACACAACTTAACAGAAGTGGTTAGTGGTACTATTGCTTACATTGAAAATAACGATATAGAAATTGACGAGCTAATAACATATGTTAAAGCTCCAGATTTTCCAACAGGTGGAACTATTTATGGTTACGATGGTGTAAAAGAAGCATTTCACACAGGTCGTGGACGTATTGTAATGCGTGCAAAAGCCATTATAGAAGAAGTTAATGGACGTGAGTGTATTATTGTAAGTGAAATACCTTACCAAGTTAATAAAGCAGATATGATTAAGAAAACTGCTGATTTGGTAAACGATAAAAAATTAGAAGGTATTTCTATGATTCGTGACGAATCAGATAGAAACGGAATGCGTATTGTTTATATTTTAAAGCGTGATGCAATTCCTAATATTGTATTAAATAAATTATATAAATATACAGCCTTACAATCATCTTTTAGTGTTAATAATATTGCATTAGTAAATGGTCGCCCGCAGTTATTAAACTTAAAAGAACTTATACATTATTTCGTAGAGCACAGGCATGAAGTAGTTGTAAGACGGACTAAATACGAATTACGCAAAGCGGAAGAAAGAGCGCATATTTTAGAAGGTTTAATTATTGCCTCAGATAATATAGATGAAGTTATTAAAATAATTAGAGCATCTTCTAATGCAGATGAAGCTAGAGCTAATTTAATTGAACGTTTTAAACTTTCTGAAATACAAGCCAAAGCTATTGTAGAGATGCGTTTGCGTCAACTTACAGGCTTAGAACAAGATAAATTGCGTTCTGAGTATGAGGAAATTATGAAAACTATCGAGCGTTTAAAAAGTATTTTAGATAGCAAGGAAAGTAGAATGGAAATCATCAAAGAAGAGCTTATAGTTGTAAGAGATAAATATGGTGATGAACGTCGTTCGGTAATTGAATATGCAGGAGGTGATTTAAGTATTGAAGATATGATTCCTAATGAAAAAGTGGTAATCACAATTTCTCATGCTGGTTATATTAAAAGAACATCGCTTACAGAATACAAAACTCAAAATAGAGGAGGTGTTGGTCAAAAAGCATCAACAACACGAAATGAAGATTTCTTAGAACATTTATTTGTTGGTACAAACCATCAATATATGTTGTTTTTCACTCAAAAAGGAAAATGTTTCTGGATGCGAGTTTACGAAATACCAGAAGGAAGTAAAACATCTAAAGGTAGAGCAATTCAGAATTTAATAAATATTGAGCAAGATGATAAAGTGAAAGCTTTCATTTGTACTCAAGACTTGAAAGATGAAGATTACATTAATAGTCACTATGTAATTATGGCAACTAAGAAAGGTCAAGTTAAAAAGACTTCATTAGAGCAATATTCTCGCCCAAGAACTAATGGTATTAATGCCATTACCATTAAAGAAGGTGATGAATTACTAGAAGCTAAATTAACAACTGGTGAAAGTCAAGTCATGTTGGCACTTAAATCTGGTAAAGCAATTCGTTTTGAAGAAGCTAAAACGCGTCCAATGGGTCGTGGTGCTTCAGGAGTAAGAGGAATTAGATTGCAAAATGAAAAAACTGATGAAGTTATAGGAATGATTGCTGTCGATGATATGGAAAGTGATATTCTTGTAGTTTCTGAAAATGGTTATGGTAAGCGTTCAAGTTTAGATGATTACCGTATTACTAATCGAGGAGGAAAAGGTGTAAAAACTATTTCTATTACAGAAAAAACGGGTAACTTAGTGGCAATCAAAAATGTAACAGACGAAGATGACTTAATGATTATCAATAGATCTGGAATTGCAATTCGTATGGCTGTTCAAGATTTAAGAGTCATGGGAAGAGCTACACAAGGAGTTAAGCTTATTAACCTAAAAGGTAACGATTCTATTGCAGCTGTTGCAAAAGTAATGCATGATGACGAGGAAGTTGAATTAGATGAAGATGGAAATGTGATTAATGCAGAATCTACTGAAAACACTGGGTCTACGGAAGATGGCACAACTCTTGATAATAAAGAAGAGGATAACAATTAAAGACAATTAAATTAATATTATTAAAATGAAAAAACAATTAATAGTTGCTCTAGCATTTTCAATATGTGCATTTTCTTTTGCACAAAAGAAAGAATTGAGAACAGCTGAGAAAGCAATTAAAAGTAATAATTACTCGGAAGCAAAAGCAGCTTTAAATCAAGCTAAATCTTTAATGTCTGTCATGGATGCTAAAACCAAGGCAAAGTATTACTACTTAAACGGACAAGCATTATATGCAAATGGAGCAGGTACAAATGCAGATGTTACTTTAGCATTAGAAAATTTAGATAAAGTAGAAGGAGCTTACACAAGTGAAATTACAACTTTAAAACAAACCATGGTAAATGGTATATTAACTAAAGGTAATACAGCATTTGAGAAAAAAGATTTTGCTACATCTTCAAAATATTTTGAAAGCGCATATAGATTAAGTACAAAAGATACATTATTCCTTTATTATGCTGCTTCAACTGCTGTAAGTGTCAAAGATTACGATAGAGCTTTAGGATTGTATGAAGAATTGAAGAAATTAGATTATACAGGAATTGAAACTCAATATTTTGCTATAAATGTAAAAACTGAAGAAGAAGATTTTTTTGATAATAAAATAACCCGTGATTTTTCAGTTAAATCAAAAACACATATTAAACCTACTGAGAAAGTAACAAAATCTAAGAAAGCAGAAATTGTTAAAAATATAGCTCTTATATATGTTAGTAATGGGGATAATGAAAAAGCTTTACAAGCTATGAAAGATGCAAGAAATGAAAATCCAGAGGACACAGGGTTGTTACTAGCTGAAGCTAATATTCATTTAGATATGGGAAACAAAGAGGAGTTTAGTAGGTTGTTAAGAATAGCAACAGAAAAAGACCCTGATAATGCTGAATTACAATATAATCTAGGTGTTATAGCAGCTGATTTTGATGATGTTGAAGGTGCTAAAAAATATTATTCAAAAGCTATTGAGTTAGATTCTAATTATATAAATGCATATATAAACATGTCAGTTTTAATATTAAATGGAGAGCAAACCATAATAGAAGAAATGAATAGTTTAGGAAGTTCTAAAGCAGACGATATACGTTATGATGAACTAAAAGATGCACGTCAAAATATATACGCTACGGCTATTCCATTTTTAACTAAGGCATATGAAATTGATTCTAAGAATGTAAGTGCTATAAAAACATTGATGAATATTTATAGTGCTATTGGAGAAACCGATAAATATAAATCTATGAAAGAAGTTCTTGCAACTCTTGAAGTAGAGGACTAATAAAAAGTTGTCAAAAAATAATATAAAAAAAGGTCGCAAATTGCGACCTTTTTTTATATTATTTTTTTTATCACTCGTAGTTTGTGAGTATGTGC
>CAZLXG010000015.1:0-38024 GCA_964563585.1 uncultured Flavobacteriaceae bacterium
TGTAATATCAATACCATCAAACGTTATTACTTGTGGTCTTCCTGACATACCTCGACTGCCATAGACTGTCGTTTCTTGAGTGGTTCCATTTACAGAAACAGCCATTGTTAGTGCAGTAACACTTTCATTTTTTACTTTAACCGATTCTGATTCTAAAGTGATTTCAGCGTTTTCATTAAATTCAGAAAACACAAAATTATTTGTACCATCAGAATATAAAGAACGTAGTTTTAGTAAGTTATAGGTATGAGTTGGAAATATGGTGTCTTTCTTTTGAGTAGCCATGACCATTTGAGTTAAAGGTCTATTTGTTTTAAATCGTAAGGAATCTTTAGAATAAACAATGTTAATAGCTCCTGTCAACTCCGTATTATTGAAATTATATATAACATTTCTAATGCGCTTGGTTTCTCCTTCACTGATAAAGTATTCTTCTCTACCATTCATTCCTGCTACTACAATTTTGAGAGTTGGTAAACCAGACTCAGTTGATGTTAGTATTTGCTTAGGATTGGCTATAAATGCCTTTACTTTAACATCTATTAAATCACCATCAATCAAGTACGATTCTTGCCAATTATTATTGCCTAAGGAAGCAAAAAGTACAGACTCATTAAAATCGTAAGTTTCCCCATCCTTTTTAACCTTAAATTTTAAATAGGTATTGGAAGATAAAAAGTTATTTGAAGCTGTATTTTCTCGAATATGCATTACCCCTTCAAATCCAAAATATCTCGTTATTCCTGCACCAAGAAGAATAACAATGATTGCCGAATGAAAAAGCAGTAGTGACCACTTTTTTTGCGGTACCATTCTAAACTTAAAGATGTTCACTACAATTGAAATGCTAAATAAAAAAAGAAGTAATTCAAACCACCATGCTTTAAAGATGACTTTTTGAGCAGCACTTGTGCCAAAATCATTTTCTATAAATGTGGCAACCCCAATGGATATTGCAAATAGTAAAATGTAAAGACCAGCTGCTCTGGTATTGAAAAAAGGTTTAGAATACTTGCTAATTGCGGCATACAATTTATTCATAGAAGCAAATTAATAGGTTTATTACTATGGCTATACAATAATTAGATAAGTGGTATCTTAAAATTATGTAGTTTACTTAATAATAAAACAACTAACGCATTGAATTTACTTGAATTTGTAGATTAAAAACACTACTAAATGAAGATCGATCTTAAATATGCTCTTGAATATTCGCAAGTATACAGAAACACACAACTACATTTACAAAATAAAGATCCACACAAAATGTGTATACAAATGTACCCAGTTACATAGAAGTGTAAAATAATAAGCTACTGGAGATACCACAACACAAAATCTATAAACATCTAAGATTCTGCAAGTTTCATTTTTTGATAAAACAATAATTTTCGCATTAAATACTCAATAATTGAGGTTACATACTAAATAGGCATACAAAAAAAGCCTTCATTTAAAGGCTTTATAGTGTGTTTTAATATGTTTTTGTTATTCTTTGATTAATACGGGTTACTTTCCGATACAGAAATTAGCAAAAATATTACCTAATAAATCATCGTTTGTAATTTCGCCTGTAATTTCGCCAAAGTGATATAAAGCTTGTCGAATATCGATAGCTAGCAAATCACCAGATAAACCAGAATCTAAACCTTGATTTACTTTTTGGATTTCTTCAAATGCTTTTAATAACGCATCATAATGACGAGAATTTGTAATAATAGTTTCATTATTCCTTAAGGCTCCTGTATTTATTAAGCTAAGAAGTGAATTTGTTAATTGTTCAACTCCAAAACCTGTTTTAGCAGATAATAATAGAACATTATCAATTTCTGTATTCAATTTTGCCAATTGAATATCATCCAGAACATCAATTTTGTTTGCTATAACAAGTAATGATTTTTGAGGGTATTTATTCTTTATTTTTCCTATTTCAATATTTACTGAATCTAAATTTGAAATACTACGTTCACAATCAAATAGATAAATAACAACTTGAGATTGCTCGATTTTTTCGAAGGTTTTTTTAATTCCAATACTTTCTATAACATCTTTAGTTTCTCGAATTCCAGCAGTATCGATAAACCTAAAACCAATACCTCCTATTGAGATTTCATCTTCAATAGTGTCACGTGTAGTTCCAGCTATTTCAGAAACAATGGCTCTATCTTCATTTAATAAAACATTTAATAATGTTGATTTTCCAACATTAGTTTCTCCAACTATGGCTACTGGAATTCCATTTTTAATCACATTCCCAACAGCAAACGAATCAATTAAACGCTTTAAAACAAACGTAATACGCTCTACTAAAATTTTAAATTGTGTTCTATCTGCAAACTCAACATCTTCTTCAGCAAAATCTAGTTCTAATTCAATTAAAGACGCGAAGTTTAAAAGTTCTTCACGAAGTTTTGCAATTTCAGATGAAAAACCACCACGCATTTGTTGCATTGCTATTTGATGTGACGCTTCATTCTCACTCGAAATTAAATCGGCTACAGCTTCTGCTTGTGATAAATCCAACTTTCCGTTTAAAAATGCCCGAAGTGTAAATTCACCTGCTGTAGCCATTCGGCAACCATTCCTTAAAAATAATTGAATTATTTCTTGTTGAATATAATTACTCCCATGACACGAAATTTCAACAACGTTTTCTCCTGTATAAGAATTTGGGTTTTTAAAAACCGAAACTAATACTTCGTCAATCGTTTTATTACCATCAATAATATGTCCTAAATGTATTGTATGCGTTGCCTGTTTGCTTAACAATTTTCCCGAAACCGTTTTAAACTGGTTTTCGGCAAAAACAATAGCATCTTCTCCAGACAAACGTATAACGGCAATAGCTCCAGCACCAGAGGGTGTCGCTAATGCTACAATGGTTTCTTGATTTATCATGTTGCAAAAATACTAAAACGACTTATGTTTATGTATAAAGTAAATTATTTATATTTGGCTAAACTTCCTAAACTATGAAACGATTATGTGTTTTTCTTGTATTAACAATTATATTTTCGTGTAAAACACCAGTAAAAGATAGTTATACAATTCAAGCCAACGCACCTGGAGTTTACAATGGTATGCGTGTTTATTTAAAGGTACAAGATGAAAGGTCACGTTTAATAAATGTTGATACAGCAATTGTTATAGATGAAAAATTTTCGTTTGAGGGCATAAGTAATGAGCCTAGTTTACAATACCTTACAATTAATAGTTATACAGGAAACTTACCTATAATCATTGAAAATGAAGATATTAAAATACAAATTGAAAAAGATAGTTTACATACTTCAAAAATAACAGGAAGTAAAATTAATGATGAATTTGAAGAATTTTCTAAAAAAGAAAAAGCATTATCAAACGAAATACGAAACATACTTAACTCTCAAAGAAAAACTAGACAAAATAACGACAACGAAGAAAACAAAAGACTTACAGCAATTGTAAGCGAAAAAAGCAAAAAACTAATCAACTTACCCTTGCACTATATTGACGGACATGAAGATTCATTCTTATCTATTATCAATTTACATAAAATGACTCTAATAAATAGAACATCTTTAGATTCTATTCAGCTTGGTTTTAACAAATTATCAGATAGATTAAAAAACTCAAGCTATGGTGCAAAAATTAGTGGTTATTTAGAGTTACAAAAAATTAAACTTGAAAAAGAAAAAGCTACTCAAATTGGTGCTATTGCTCCAAATTTTATTTCTAGAACTCCAGAAGGAGAAAATCTAGCATTAAATGGTATTAAAAGAAAAATTACTATTATAGATTTTTGGGCTTCTTGGTGTGGACCTTGTAGAAGAGAAAACCCAAACGTTGTTAAGGTTTACAATAAATACCATGATAAAGGCTTAGAGATTATTGGAGTTTCGTTAGATAGAAACGGACAAAAAGACAAGTGGTTAAAAGCTATTAAAGATGATAAACTTACATGGCATCATGTATCAAACTTGCAATATTTTCAAGATCCTATTGCAAAGATGTATAACATAAATGCTATTCCTACTACTTTTATTCTAGATAAAACGGGTAAAATTATTGCAAAAAACTTACGAGGAGTTGCACTTGAAAATAAGATAGCAGAACTCTTAAATTAATCATTGTTTATCCTCAAAATCAAGTTTTTAGCTTTTTCATGTAAGATATTTCGTGCGATAGTTGAAAAACAACTATTCCCTACACAACTACTTGGTTTATAAATACGTAACATACTTTATATAATTAATAACAATTATTTTTATAAAATCTCATTTCCATAATATTTTAGCAAAAATATTAGAAGATTGGTAATTCTTTTGTTCTATAAAAAAAGATAAGAATTTGCTATGTATACATAGTATATTTGCACGCTAAATTTTTTAAAAAGGAATCATGTCTATAACTGAATGCAATCTTTATAGTAAAGTTAAAAACTTTAAAACCACACAAATAGGTGATTTGTATTTTTTTGAAAACTACTTAATTGCCGAATTTTATGAAGGAGTTCATATAAGCTTTGATAGTTTTAAAGAAGTTAAAGCTTTAATAGATGAACATTTTAAAGGAAAAAAATTTGGTTTTATAGGTAACAGAATAAACTCATATTCATTAGTATTATCAGATGCTCAATTATTTAATGACTCATTAAAAAACTTAATGGCATACGCTACAGTTACATACACCTCGATTGCTGAAAAGGTGTTTGATGTAGAAAACCACTTTTTTGATTTTAACAAAAAGAACTTCACTTGTTTATTTGAAGCAACAAATTGGGTTAGACAAACTTTAGAAAGTAAAGCTGCTTAAGTCAAATAAATACCATCAGACTTAATTTCTATTAAACGCTGTCTATATAAAGAACCAATAGCTTTTTTAAAATTCTTTTTACTCATTTGAAACTGTTCTTTAATAGCTTCTGGTGAAGATTTATCGGTAAGATTACAAAAGCCACTATTATCTTCTAATTCGTGTAAAATACGCTCAGCATTAGGTTCTATATTTCTATAACCAATTTGCCCTAATGCAATATCTAATTTATTTCCTGGTCTTATTTTCTTAACAATACCTTTTAATTTATCACCTACACTTATATCTGTAAAAATATTGTTCTTATAAATTAAACCTAAATGTGTTTTATTCACAATAACATTCATTCCTAAATCTGATGGATGCGATACAATCAAATCTACTTCATCAAATTCTGCAACCGTAAGAGTACTGTTATCTAAAAAGCGATTTGTTTTACTTGATGCCACTAACCTATCGGTTTTTTCATCTAAATAACAATGTACCAAATACCAACCTCCAGCTTTCATTTTAAAGGCTTGTTCTTGGAACGGACAAAATAATTCTTTAACCAATCCCCAATCTAAAAAAGCACCATAATCGGTTACTTGATTACAACGAAGTAACGCATACCCGTCACGCATTATATATGGCATATCTGTTGCTGCTACAAGGCGTTCTTCATTATCTAAATACACAAAAACATCAATCTTATCCCAAATTTTAAAGGTTTCAGGTACATACCTATTTGGTAATAAGACTTGATTATCTTCTTCATCAATTAAATACATGCCATGATTAGTTTCACGAAGTATTTCTAAGGTATTTATTTGTCCTAAATGTATCATGATGCAAAGGTAATGATATTAGTTTTTTGAAAATAAAAAAGCACTACAATAATTGTAGCGCTTTTAATATATTAAGTTGTTTATATACTAATAAACAGATTCTTTTTTAAAATACTTAGTTAATAGGTAATAAACCACAGCTCTATATTTGTTACGGTTAGATTTTCCGTAAGTATCTATAACAGCAGCAATACCCTTATCTAAATCAGCGCTATCTTTTAACCCTAATTTTTTAATTAAGAAATTGTTTTTTACTGTAGCTAACTCAGATTCGTCAGTTCCAGAAACTGTAGAAGAATCTGCATTGTAAATAGAAGGACCACAACCAATTGTTACTTTAGTTAATAAATCCATGTCAGCATTAACACCGCATTTGTCTTTTAAGTCTGCAGCGTATTTTGTAATAAGTTCGTCTCTTTTACTCATGTTTTAATTTGTTTTTTTAATGTGTTCGTAAAATACCTCTTAAAGATAACTATTTTTTTGACACAATGAATAGTTGTAAGTCACATATTTAGGCTATAAAACTGAAATATTTTAAAAGTATTTCATCATTAACAATTCTAGGAGTAAATACTTCTAATAATTTAGGTTGGTTTTCTTCTACATAAAATGAATGTAGCTTGTTTTTTAATTCAGTTTCATTTGAAGCTTTTTCATAACCTAAATCGTACATGTTGCATAAATGTTCAGCAGTTAAATGATGATTGGTTTCAAAATACTTAGTGAAATTTTCAGTGTTTTTATCACCTGGAAGAATTCTAAAAATACCACCACCACTATTATTAATAACAATAATTCTGAAATTATTTGGAATATAATTATTCCACAACGCATTACTATCGTATAAAAAACTTAAATCACCAGTAATTAATGTGGTTTGTTTATCACTCGCAATAGCACAACCAATAGCTGTAGATGTACTTCCATCAATACCACTTGTTCCACGATTACAAAATACTTCTAGCGTTTTATTTAAATTGAATAATTGTGCGTAACGCACAGTAGAACTATTTCCTAACTGCAAAATTGTGTTATTTGGAATTGCCTTCAAAATAGAATCGAATGCTTTTAAATCGCTAAACTCAATACTATTTAAATAATCATCATGTTTAGAAGTTCTATTTTGTTTTATATTTTTCCAATACGATTTATAATCACTTATAATGTTTTCTGTTTTTGGTAAAAACTGACTAAAAAACGTGTTTGAACTTCCTCTTAAATGATTACATAAACTAAAAAATGTGTCATTTGCTTTTTTCTCATCTATATGCCAATGCTGTTTTGGCTTATAAGTTCTTAAAAATAATTTTATTTTTTTTGAAATAATTAAACCTCCAAAAGTAAGCAAGATTTCTGGTTTCAATTTTTTAAAATCTACATCATTTAAAGGTGCAATAATTTTATCTATACTTGGGAAAAATTCATTATGGTGCAAATTTGATGTCGTTTCAGTAAACACAACAACACTATCATCTTCAGCTAAAGCATCTAACCATTGTTGCTCTATTTTATTAGGTTGATTAACACCAATTAATACCATTTTTTTTGAAGCTGAATTCCAAATATCTACTAAACCATTTAAAGCTTCAGGCTTTGTTTTAACAATATTGTTTTCTGGTTTTTCAACCTTTGGATTAACACTTAACTTTTCTGTAGTTTCATACAAAGGTTCATCAAAAGGAATATTAATATGCACAGGTCCATTTTGTACTATTGCTGTGTTTACAGCCTTATTAATTTCAGTTTCATTATAATCCTGTATGGATTGTTTTAAACCTAATAAAGTCTCTAATTTGTTTTCTAAGTTCTTAAAAATTGGAAGTTCATCTTCTTCTTTTACATTTGAATCCTCTTTTAAATCAAGTTTTAAATTAGCTGAATATAAAATATGATTCTTAAATATATTTTTCTGATTAATGGTTTGTCCATCACCAATACCAATTAAATGTTTTGGTCTATCTGCCGATAAAACCACCAAAGGTATATCACTATAAAAAGCCTCAGCAATAGCTGGATAATAATTTAACAACGCACTACCAGAAGTACATACAATTGCGGTTGGTTCTTGTAATTGTTGCGCAATTCCTAAAGCAAAAAAAGCAGCACAACGCTCATCAACAATACTATAGCATTTAAAGTAATCATCATTAGTAAAACCAATAGTTAAAGGTGCATTTCTGCTTCCTGGAGATATGATTATATGTTTAATATTTTTTGCTTTACAAAGTTGAATTACAGTTTGTGCAAGCGGAATTTTTGAATAAATCATATACTTTTAATCTAATGTAAAAATAAGCTTAATAAGCATATTACAAAACGTTTTTAATTACTAAAGATTTTGAAACCGTTTCTTCCCATTCACTTTCTGGGTTAGAGCTTTCCGTAATACCTCCACCAACATAAATAATAGCATTGTTTTCTTTTATTTGCATACAGCGTAAATTCACATACAACTGTGTGCTTTTTCTTTTTACAGTATAAGCTCTGTTTTCAATATTTCGCTTTGAAGCTCTAGGTGCGATTGTAGTTTCAAAATTAAGTTCACCCAAAAAACCAGTGTAAAACTCGCGATTATAGGTTTCATTTTTTAAAATAAATTGTCTCGCAACTTCTTTCGGGTAACCACAAACTGCTGGTGTTGGATGCAATGCAGTAATAATTTCATTTAGATTTAAATTCGATTTTAACTGCGCCGTTATATTGGTCTTTAAATGCAATAAATTTCCTGCCTTTACAGTTTCAGTTTTTGATACTTTTACATTTTCAACTAAAGATTCTAAATTTTCAATAATAAAATCGGTAACAACTTGCTGTTCTACTTTTTCTTTTTGTTGCCAATTCACCTCTAAAGTGCCTTTGTAATCTTGTGTGCCTGCCAATGCCATAATTGAAAACCGATTGCCTTCAATTTTAATTAAAGTTTCTGGAGTTGCACCTAACCATAACCCAATTTTTGGATGATACCAGCAATACACAAACGCCGAAGCATAGGTATTTAAAAGGTTTTTTAATATTGAAATAAGATTGTTTTCTGAAATATTTACTACTTCTTGTCGTGATAAAACTACTTTTTTAAAAGTGCCATTTTTAATAGCTTCGACTCCTTTTTCAACTAAATTGATGTGTTTTTGTTTATCATTCTGTCCCGAAAATTTTCGAGATTGTTTCAGAATCTCATTATTATGTGACACTTCGACTGCGCTCAGTGAGACAGCATTACAACTAATCGATTCAGAAATATTTAAAGGTGTTAAAACCGTATCATCAATATTTTCAAAAGGCGAAAAAACAAAACCTTGTTCTATAAAATTTGAAGTTTTATAAATAGCATCATCGTTTTGAAGTATTGCCTTCGCCTCTACTTCATTTGGCTTTCTATATACAACAAAGGGTAATTGATTATCGAATTGTGTTTCTATATGCTTAAAAAAATCTTCCGAAACCATTAACTATTTCTTTTAGGCAATGAAATGGTAGATAATCTACAAATTGAAATTAAATTATCATCATCATCTGTAACTTTAATATCCAATAATTGTGTTGTTCTACCTTTATGAATAAAAGTTGCTTTGGCGTAAACAAAACCTTCTGTTACGCTTTTTAAATGATTAACTGTAATCTCTAATCCACGAATAAATAAGTTTTCAGAATCTAAAAAAACATGCGACGCAAAACTACCAACACTTTCTGCCAAAGCCGCTGTTGCTCCACCATGCAACACACCATCCGGTTGATATACTTTTTCGTTTACAGGCATTCTGGCTATTAAAAAATTGTCGCCATAGTCTACCATTTCTATCTTTAAAGTTTCCATTAAGGTATTTTTACTAGCTTTATTAGCTTTTGCTAAAATGGCTTCTTTAGATAATTGCATATAAAAATGTATTTTTAAAGTCGAAAACAAAAGTACAAAACATAAGCGTAAATGAATTCCATAGAAAAAGAAATATCATACACTACTACTAACTCTTATTCCACATTAAATACACTTACTAAGTCAACAAAAAACGTGTGTTTGTTTGTCATGGCATGGGGTATTTAAGTCGATATTTTTTAAAGTATTTTAAAGATTTAAATGCAGATGAAAATTATATTATTGCACCACAAGCAACTAGTAAATATTATTTAGATTCAAAGTTTAAACATGTTGGAGCAAGTTGGCTAACTAAAGAAAACACGATAAAAGATACCGAGAATATTTTGCAATACTTTGATGCGGTTTTTAACACAGAAAACATTCCAAGTGCAGCTAACCTTATTATTTTTGGCTATTCACAAGGTGTAAGCATAGCTATGCGTTATGTGGCAAAACGAAAATTACTGTGCAACAAACTTATTTTACATTCTGGTGGTATTCCCAATGAATTAGGGATAGCAGATTTTCAATTTTTTAAAGGCGAAGTCAATTTTATTTATGGGAAAGATGACTATTATTTAAATGAAGAACGAATAAAACATGAAACCAATAGAGCCTACGAGTTATTTGGCGATACTACTACAATTATTCCTTTTGATGGTGTACATGAAGTAAATACAGATATTATAAATAAACTTGCTTAATAAATGAAGGTACCAACTTTAGAAAATAATCGTGTAAAACTCTCCCTTTTAGATTTAAGTAATTATAAACATTTGAGTGATATTGCAAATCAAAAAAAATTGGTTCAATACTCTCCGACAGACATTGAAACACCAGAGACTTTAAAGATTTTTGTACAAAAAGCAATTGATGACTATTATCACAAAAACGCAATTCCTTTTATTGTTTTTGACAAGATAAAGAATGAGTACGCAGGCTGTACACGTTACATGAATATAGACTGGAAAAACAATGTAATTGAAATTGGCTCGACATGGATTGGCAGACAATTTCAAGGTACAGGATTAAACTTAAATATGAAGTTTTTAATGTTACAATATGCTTTTGAAACCTTAAATTTTAATAAAGTAGATTTTAGAGTAGATGAGCGCAACGTTGCTTCAAAAAAAGCCATTGAAAAAATTGGAGCTACCCAAGAAGGTCTTTTAAGAAAAAACGTTATAATGCTTGATGGTTTTATACGAGATACAGCATGCTATAGTATTTTAAAAGAGGAATGGGAAAGTATAAAACAAAATGTTTTTAAAGGGTTCTAAAGTCCTATTTATTAAAAAAATACATTGTTTTAAGAATTTATAATAGGCAGAAATTGAGGTTCATTTTTTTAACTAAAAAATCAATAAAACTTATCAACCACATATAAGAATCACCTTTAAAATCGTAAATTTGTAATATAAATATATAGTGATATTATGGACTTTAGAATAGAAAAAGATACTATGGGCGAGGTAAAAGTACCTGCCGAAAAACTTTGGGGAGCACAAACCGAGCGCTCTAGAAACAACTTTAAAATTGGCTCTTCGGCATCAATGCCATTAGAAATAGTTTATGGCTTTGCTTACTTAAAAAAAGCTGCTGCATATACGAATTGCGAACTTGGAGTTTTAGCTATTGAAAAACGTGATTTAATTGCACAAGTTTGTGATGAAATATTAACTGGCACACACGACGAGCAATTTCCGTTGGTAATTTGGCAAACGGGTTCTGGTACGCAAAGTAATATGAATGTGAATGAGGTTATTGCTAACAGAGCACATCAAATAGCTGGGAAAGTTGTTGGTGAAGGTCATAAAACCATTCAGCCAAATGACGATGTAAATAAAAGTCAATCTTCAAACGATACATTTCCAACAGGCATGCATATTGCGGCTTATAAGAAAATTGTTGAAAACACCATTCCTGGTGTAAAACAATTACGAGATACATTAAAAGAAAAATCTGAAGCTTTTAAAAATGTGGTTAAAATTGGTAGAACGCATTTAATGGACGCTACACCTTTAACTTTAGGGCAAGAACTATCTGGTTATGTTGCTCAATTAAATCATGGTATTAATGCTTTAAAAAACACTTTACCACATTTAAGCGAATTAGCTTTAGGAGGAACTGCTGTTGGTACTGGATTAAACACACCTAAAGGTTATAGTAAACGTGTTGCTGAATTTATTGCAGAATTTACTAATTTACCATTTGTTACTGCTCCAAACAAATTTGAAGCTCTTGCAGCACATGATGCTATAGTTGAAAGTCATGGTGCCTTAAAGCAATTAGCTGTCTCTTTAAATAAAATCGCAAACGATATTAGAATGATGGCTTCTGGACCTAGAAGTGGTATTGGTGAAATAATTATTCCTGCTAACGAACCAGGTAGCTCTATTATGCCTGGAAAAGTAAACCCAACACAATGTGAAGCCTTAACCATGGTTTGCGCACAAGTTATGGGTAACGATGTTGCTATTGCTGTTGGTGGTATGCAAGGCCATTATGAATTAAATGTTTTTAAACCTGTAATGGCTGCTAACATTTTACAATCTGCACAACTAATTGGTGATGCTTGTGTTAGTTTTAGTGATAATTGTGCTATTGGCATTGAACCAAATCAAGAAGTTATTACACAATTACTAAACAACTCTTTAATGTTAGTAACAGCTTTAAATACAAAAATTGGTTATTATAAAGCTGCAGAAATTGCAAATACAGCCCATAAAAATGGCACTACTTTAAAAGAAGAAGCTATTAATTTAGGTTATGTAACTGCTGAAGATTATGATGCTTGGGTAAAACCTGAAGAAATGGTTGGTAGCTTAAAATAGAGATGAAAACGTATTTAATAAAAAAAGCAGATGAAAAATTTCATCTGCTTTTTTAGTTAGTTAGCTATTAATCTTATGTATTTTACAAGTAATATGGTTCAAATATATAATCTTCTCCCGTTATAGGAATTAACAAATGTTAATAACTATAATTTTATAAAGAATTTTTTCTAATTCTACTTAATTGCACAGGTGTAATCCCTAAATAAGAAGCAATATGATATTGTGGTATTAACTTATCTACATTAGGAATTTGTTTCTGTAACTCTAAATAACGTTCTGATGCATCTAAAGAAATTAATTCTACCATGCGTATTTCTTGTTTTAAATAACTTGATTCTAAAACTTTAGAATACATATTATTAACGGCTAAATTTTTCTCGCACATTTCCATTAATTTATAAAAGTCTATTTCATAAATTGTGCAATCTGTTAATGCTTCAAAAATAAATTCCGATGGTTTTCGTGTCATTAAGGCCGTTAAAGACGCAAAAAAACTTACAGGCAAGTAAAAGCTTTTATTAAATTCTTTTCCAGATTCTGTAATTATATAACTCCGTAAAGTTCCAGAAATAAGCAAATGGGCTTTTGCTGTAACTTCGTCTAATTTAATTAACTGAGTTCCTGCTTTAATCTTTTTTAATTTTGCAAATTTTATAAGTTCTATATAAGTTTCTTCAGAAATATCGGCAAATGAATTTAAAAAAGTAAAATTTTGATCCATTAAGTTTATTTATAAAACTGAGTTAAATACTTTGGTTGCATGTATGTGTGTTGTATCAAAAACTGATACAGAAACATCAGCTTATTTTATTAATAATGAGATTTCTGTACAACCTAAAATTATACCTTCTGCGCCATTCTTTACTAATTTATCTATAATTTGCAGATAAACTTGTTTAGAGGTACTATTCAATACATCTATAGCTAACTCGTTATAAATTACATCGTGAATTGTATTCCGTTCGTCTAAACTTGGTATTATGGTATTTATTCCAAAGGACTTTTAAACATCTTTAAAAACGGTTTTTACATTGTATATTTTGTACCTAAAAGTGCAACGATTTTTATTTGTTTTTTAAATATTTTTTCGGCAGTAGCTTCAGCAATATGAATTATTGGAATTTAACCTCGTTTCTTATTGCTTCAATTGATAAATGCATAGTATTAGCACAAATTAAAATTAAATCTGTACTCGCGTTTTCATATAAGAGTTTTATAGCAATATTTAATATTAACAAAGTTACATATGCTGACAAATAATTTCAATAGTATTCCAGCATTTAATAAAACTATTTAAAAAAAAATAAAAAAACCTCAAGTATTTACTTGAGGTTTTTGCTCTTAAATGTTATATATAATTGTTTACTTTAATGTAAATTCTGAGCTAGAAACTAAATCTTTTTCATTAAAAACGTTTACTACGTAACGTCCTTTTTCAAAATTATTTTTTCCTTTTGAAGCAACAAACTCACAAATATTAAGACTTCCATTTTCGTAATTAAACTTACTAATAATGCTGTAGTTTAATGTCTTTTCTCCAAACTGGACTTGTTCGTTTAATCCAAGTGTATTATTTTTTGGATCAATAACTTGTACATATAATTCTTGATCGCCAGCTTGTACTAAAGCGTTTTTAGCAACTGTAAAACAAACTCTAATTTTATCTGTACGACTTGCTCTTTCTGTTGGGATTAATTTTCCAGAAGTTCTTTCAATAACTCCAAATCCTTTTAAACCAACTGTATTTAATACAGATGCATTTTCAACAACTTCAGCTAAAGCTGTATTTTGTACTAATAAAGAATCTGTAAACATTGTACGTTCTTCTAAACGAACTCGTGTACTATCTAAAGACGTAGCTAAGTATGAGTTTTCAACACGTAATGAATCATTTTGTTCTAACAATACATCCATTTCTTTTTGTAATGAAGCATATTTTTGTTTGTATCTCCATAAACTCTTAACGTTAGTTTCAGAAATTTTTAAAGAATCGATTAAGCCTTGAATACGTCCTCTGGCTTCAATTAAATTTTTATTGGCAACATCATTTTCATCAATAGCAACATCATATTGTTTTGCCATTGCATTTAAATCATTCATTACTAATTGCTTTTGCTCAGTCAATTCTTGCTTATCTGCTTTACTCTCATTATACAGATTGAGGGTATAAAAACCTGTTCCTAAAAATAAAACTAATGCAATTCCTAAAGCTGCTTTTAATCCCATACTACTTTTACTGTCTTCCATAATTACTTGTTTTTTATTGTTTTAGTGTTCTACTTAAATCTAATTTTAATACTTTGTTTTTTTACAGTTTTAATAAATTAAAAATGTATTTTTAATCTTCAAAAAAATTAATCATTCAATGGAAAAACTAGTTTTATTTAATAACACTACACTAAATAAATTACTAAACAAACGTTCTGGTGAATCCAAATTCGGTGAACATGTTCAGTTGTTATCCAACATTTCCAATATATACGAACAACTTAAAAATTTGGACGTTACACATGTAATAATTGGATTACCAGAAGATATTGGCGTATTTGCAAACTACGGAAAATCAGGAACTTCAAAAGCTTGGGAGTTTACTATTAAAACTTTAATAAATATACAAAGCAACTCATTTACAAAGGCAAATAAGGTTTTAATTTTAGGGCATTTAGATTTTACTTCTGAATTGTTAGAGGCTTCAAAACTAAATCAAACCAAAAATAAAGATATTCAAAAAGCTAGAGAAATTGTAAAAAATATTGATGAATACGTTTCGCATGTAATACAACAAATTATTTCAGCAGGTAAGAAAGCAATCATTATTGGTGGCGGACATAACAATGCTTACGGAAATATAAAAGGTACATCCATAGCTTTAAATAACCCTATAAATGTTATTAATTTTGATGCGCATTCCGATTTTAGAGATGAAGAAGGTCGCCATAGCGGAAATGGTTTTAGCTATGCATATAATGAAGGTTTTTTGAAAAATTATTTCATCTTTGGATTGCATGAAAATTATAACTCAAAAGAAATATTTACAACTCTAAATAATTTAAAATCAATTCAATATAATACATTTGAAGCCTTAGAAATACGTAAAGAATTAAAGTTTAAAGATGAGATTAATCGTGCTTTAAAACATATAGCAAACAAACCGTTTGGTATTGAATTAGATTGTGATGCTATTGAAAACGTACCAAGTAGCGCCATGACACCAAGTGGGTTTAGTGTAAAAAAGACAAGACGTTTTGTTAACCATTTTGGAAAACAAAAAAACGCATGCTATTTACATATTTGTGAAGCTGCACCAACAAAAAAAACAGCTACACAAGTTGGTAAACTTCTTACCTACTTAATAACAGATTTTATAAAAGCTTAAAAATTAATATGTGTGAAACACCAAGATTAGAAATAGTTGATTTCAAACAAAAATATGCAGAGGATTTTTATGATTTAAATATTGAATGGCTAAAAACTTATTTTTATGTAGAACCATATGATGAAGAGGTTTTAAGCAAACCAAAGCAATATATTATAGATAAAGGCGGACACATATTTTTTGTATTATTAAGCAATGAAGTCGTTGGTACAGTAGCTTTAATGCCAATTGGTAATGAAAACTTATTTGAGTTAACAAAAATGGCGGTGTCACCAAACCATCGTGGTTTTAAAATTGGTCAAAAATTGATGCAGTATTGCATAGATTATGCAAAAAACGACATGCAACTTCCAAAGCTTGTTCTATATTCCAATACAATATTAGAAAATGCTATTTACATCTATAGAAAATATGGGTTTATAGAAATTCCTGTAGAAGTAGATTCGCCTTATAAACGTAGTAATATTAAAATGGAGTTAATATTCTAATTATTAATACTCTTCAAAGAATCAATCTGCATCTGTAATTTTTCAATTTCTTTAGCTTTTTTATCTACTACAGGAATAGCGACAATAGAATCTACAGCTTGTTCAATAATATCAATTTCTTTAGTGTCTTCTGCAAAATAGTAACCAATACCTTCGCTAGCTCTCCAGGCTTCATTTAACTGATTATAAACTTTCTTATCCCAAGTACTTGGATGCTTAACATCAATCCAAATCACATCGCGATATTCACTATCTATTAAAACCAAATCTGGTGTAGCTGACCCATCAAATTGCTTTGAATCGCTTTCGCTAATGGCAGAAACTGTTCCTAAAAAGAACATACGTTTTCGTCCTGCAATATTTTTAATATAAGGTCTAAATTCTACAGGTGTATTGGCTGTCCAATCGTATTCTTTACGAGATTCTTTAACTTTTAAAGGCATTGCAGTAACACCTGCATAACCCTGTTTTTTAGTTGCATGGTCGTAATAGTAAAGTTTATCTGTTCCATCAGCAGGAATAAAAACACTGTATGTTAAACTGGTACGCTCATCTCCTACTGGCTCTAATCCAAACCAATGGTATAAACCACTAAACGCATTAGAGTCTAAATCTGAAAAATCAAAATCAGTTACAAAAGGTTGTTGATTTTGGTCTTTAGGCATTTCTGGAATCTTCACCGCAGTTTTCATATTCCATGGCAACGGATCGCTAAAGCCACCTAAAAATTTTAATGATTCTGCTTGTAATTGCGATACCTTTTCTGATAAAGTATTTTGTTTTGTTAAGTATGAATGATTTCGCATTTCTTCAGGATTAATAAATGTGCCTTTACCAATTAAAACACGTTCTACATAATCGTTAAAATTATGTTCTCCGTTAGCAATAACCATCACGCCTCCAAAAGTTGGATAGGGGAATAAAAAACCTTTCCACTTAATTAAACTAACCACTTGCACCCATTGTCCTGTATCATTTTTCATATAAAACGTATCACTTGGCTCATAATTTATTAACATCCAAGGGTTGAAACGCTGCACTACTGCATGATAAGTGTTCCTACTAAATTTTAAAGATTCTCCTATTGAAAAGGTTACCGAAATTCTATTTTTGCTTGAAAACCTAGGAAATGGTGTCGTACTAGAAACTGAAAATATTTCTTCCGTATTATCACTCATTTGCTGAATCATATATTTTTCTGAAGGCTGAATTGCCATCGTCCATTTATTCTCATCATCAACTCTTACTAAATGTGGAAGTGAAACATCTTTAGTTTCCCCGACACTTTCATTTGCCATTGAAAAAATATTACGTAAAGGCTGAATACGTTCGTTTTGTGTTAGTGGTAATTCATTTATTTCAACTCGATTTAGATTATTAAAAACGTTATAGGTTTTCATGTAATCGTACATTTTAAAATGCCAACCAACTGCATAAAGAATTCCAAAAAAAATAGCTAATAATGCTAAAATACCAACACGATTTCCTGAACTTGCTGTATTTCTAAACTTTCGCAATCCAAAGAATAATACAATGGCGCTTAATAAAATTATGAAAATATACTTTCTAACAAATAATAAAGCAGGTTGGTAGTCGTCTCGCATTACAAACAATGCTATAAGCAGAATTAACCCAACTATAATGGTTATAGTTTTTTGTTTTTTGCCTTTACTCCAATAGTTTTTTAGCATAATATCTGTTATTTATTTTTGCCTTTTTTTGTGATTGATAGATAATACCATAGCAATAATCATTAATACTGGTGTAAGAAATCTTAAACTGTTTTTCCATTGAAAACCACTATTGTAATCATAGATAAACAATTCTACAACTAATAATATAGCGAAGATTACTATTAATATATATCTAACTTTGTTTCTGTTCATCTTACAATAACCCTTTATCCTTTAAGCGTTCGCGTGCACTTTTTTCTTCAACTTTAACATCTTCTCTGTTCTCAACTGCGCTCGAACTGACAGTTTCTTCTTCTTTTGTTTGTATATCTTCAATAAAATCTTTTCCTCTTTCAATGGTATCATGAACTATCTCTTCTAAAGAGTCTTTTTGTTCTTCAATTACTTTACCAGATTTCAACACAAAATTTGCTAAATATGTTCCCGCCAACGTACCAACTATACTTGAGGCAAAAGTTGAAATTGTGTTGTAATTATAGCCTATTGGAATTAAAAATTGAACAATAACAATGAATCCTAAAAACAGAAACGTTATAAAAACAATACGCAACAATAGTTTTTGCTGATATACAAAACCTGTTTTATCGCCTGATTTCATTTGCAATTCTTTTGAATTTACCATTTTGTTTAAAAAACGATATAACCCGTTTCCATTGGATTCTCTCCAATACATTAAGATTCCAAATAATATTGAGGCAATAAATACGATAATTTCTAATGTCATAACTTAAAGTTTTAAGTAAAAATACTCACTTACTAAATTAGTCTATAATTTTTAAATATTGTTACTAATGGTTTCAATAGCCCAATCTTTAAAAGATTCATTCCAGTTTTTATAACTGCTATAAAATGCTTCTTTATCGTACCAATACCAATATAAAACATCTTTTGGCGATACATTAATTAACAGTTTCCATATTAAATCTTGGTGTTTAGCTTGTAATGATGAATGTGGCTCGTGCAACGCTTCATACATTTTTAAATCGACTATATCTGCTATTTTATATTGATTACTGATTTCTAATTTTTCCAAATAACGCTCCACACTCATTACTTTTTTTCGAGCTTCAATTTCTAATTTATTAAGATAGCTTTTGTATAAAATAGAATCGTTTAATATGTCTTTTACTGGATGTTGTGTTTTCTTTAAATATTGAGACATTTCAAACTTTTTGATACGCTCGTAACGTTTTGTTTTTACTACAGCTTCTAAATCGGATTCAATAATAACATGGTCTCGGAGTTTTTCCATTAATTCATCTTGCAGAATATGATAAATTAACACGTCGTAATTAGTATCTTTTATAGCTTCTTTGTACCACTTATTATCTTCAAAAACTACTATAGGAGTTATAAAATCTCTTAGTATATACACACCTTTAAAGGCTTTTGTATAAAAAGAATCTGTTTCAAACTGCAATGTGTGCAACTCTAAATCTCTATTTCGTAAATCACCATAGGTTTTTGCCGAAGTTATTAGCTGCTCATGTAAATCTTCATCAATAAAATTATTACCTCTGTTAAATATTTCTATTAATTTTAACTGCTGTTTTTGAATTTCGTCTAACTTATCAATTAAATGAAAACTTATAGAAACCTTATTGTATTTTAAAACATCTAAAGGCTCGTAAAATGCATCAATATCTTGGTCGAAATCTAAACATATGGCACAATCGCGAGTAATATTGTTGATTTTTTCATCATGGATTTTAAACACGTATTTCATCATATCCCTATCAAAAGTGTGAAAGGGTTCGTAAACTGGTTTTCCTTTTTGTAGTGGTGAAATTATAATACCGTGCGGATTCGCATCTCCGTTATTTAAATAGTGCACTTCCTTTTTCTCCTCAGCAATTTCTGGACTCCAACCCATACCATCAATTGAAAACGTTTTAAGCTTTGTTTTGGTAAAACCAAGTTTTACCAAACACTTATTATAGCGTTCAACAAGCTTTCCGCTTACTGGAATTAATTCACTCCTATATAAATTGGCTTCTTTTAGTTTTTGCATTTAATCTAACAACTTATGTATTTGCCTATACTGTAACAACACTACCGTTCTAACATCTATTATCTTACCACTATCTAGCATGTTTATTGCTTCTTTAAATGGTATTTCTAGCACTTCAATATTTTTAACACTTAATTATCATGTTCAAATTTATTTCTAGCTTCGGTTTCTATATTTAATTGATTTACTCTAACATCCACTTTTCGTTTAAAATCAGTATCAGCAATAGTTGCCACGTTATCTAAATAACGTACTACTTCTTGTCTTCTAATTTCAGAAAAATCTAAACCTTTCATATTGGTGCGCATCAATTCTTGAAGCATATTAAACTTGGTTTCGTAATCTTGTTTAAAATAAACTTCAGGTTTATCGAACCAATCTTCTTCTAAATCAAAATCGGTTAAACGTAACGAAATTGCAGATTGTATATTCCTAACATCTCGTGATGAGAAAAAAGGAAATATTTTCTGAATCTCTTTATATAAACCCGCATAAAATAAATGTTCGCTAGTTTTATGCAATTTCTCAGCATTTTCATAAGCTTCTAAAACACGTTCTTCATTTGGTTTTTCAACACTGCTTAAAATATCTCCCATATTTTTTGCTAATCCTTGGTCTTTTAAAAACTCATAATCTGAAGGACTCGTCATATTCACAAAATCTGGCATTGTTTTATCTAATTTTCGCCACCATAAATGGTCTTGGTCTAAAAAGTCGTGCTCTGTTTTTGCGCCATCAATTTTAAAACGACCTTGAACACGAGAAATCACAGCTTTATCTAACATTTCTGGAAGGTTTGTAAATAATCCAATAGAACTGTTACCGTAATTTACTGCATAAGCACCTTCTGTATAACGTAAAAATACTCCAATAACTTCTTTTACACCAGCCGAAACACCTTGTGCAGTTCGTTCTTGTAAATTATTTTCGGCATCATCAATTGGTGCAAAAATTAATTTTGAAGGGTCTTGCAAAGGTTTCATCCATTCTACCATTTTTTCGGCAGAACCGCCTTGAAACGTACTAATTAAAGTATCTGGCATAGGATGAAACAAAAACGGAATTTCTAAATTATCGCAATGTTCTTTTAATCGCGTAGCAATAGCAGCAATCAGCATACTTTTTCCTGTTCCTGGAATTCCATAACCCATAAAAACGGGCATAAAACCACCTAATTCTTGAAACGGATTCTTCTTAGCAGTAAAATCGTAACTCAGCATACGCTCCGTTAAACGGCGTGCAAAATGTTTTGCATCCCTGTTACCTACTATTTGTTCGAACTGAATTTTATTAAACTCAATACTTTTTGCTGTGCCAGAAAACACATTGCTCCAACCTGACACGGCGAACTCTGAGTTTTCGAGCTTATAAGTTCTATCTTCAATAGTTTCAGTATATTCTAAAGAACTTTTTCTAAGCTGAATTTCATCTATTAAAGCTTCAAAATAAACCACCGTAAAATCAATAACATCTTTATCAGATTTTATAATTTCTGGATGTCCTAAATATTTATCATAATAAAATAAACTACACGAAATCCCTTTTATTGGCGACAATATTGAAACCTCAGGAATACCTGCAAACTTTTGTTTCATCACACTTAAATCATCCGAAGCATGCTGTTTTAAATCGTGTAATATTTTATACGCAGTTGCAAACAACATAAATGCTGTTGCTGTATGCATTTTACTTTCAAACTCGCGTTTTCCTGCGGTGTCTAAAGCTGATTTATTTTCGTTTAAGCTTGATAAACCAGATGCATCATAATAACTATCTTTTATCCAAATACCAAGTGTTAATCCTTCTTGAACTGCATAAAGCGTTTCATTTAAAAGTTTTGGAATAGCTATTGAATCTGGTAATAATCGCTTTTTTAAAGCTAAAATTGTTTTAGAAACCGATGTTATGGTAACACTACTTCCTTTATTTGCTCTAGATAAATACAATAAAATAGATTCGTCTTTAGCATCTTTTTCTTTGTTTTTTGCACGTGAACCTTGTTCCCATTGTACAGATTTTAAATATGATGATGCTTCGTCACGGAGCATATCGAGTTCGGTTTGTTTTATCGGGAATGTTGAGTTGTGTTCCATATGTTTTTAATTATCAATTGAAAGTTATCAATTAATTTATCTTTTCAATTTTCAAACTAGCTATTTGTATTGGTGCTTTAGCTAATTCATCCATTATCTCAGGTGTTTTATTATATAATAATTGAATTATACGATGCGGTGCAAATACATACTTTTGTGTAAATACATCGTCCCATTTTTGCAATAATTGTTTTGTAAAAAAACCGCCTTCTTTAAATTCGCCACCAGATTCTACTTCATCTATTTTTAAGGAAATAGCAAATGATTCTAAAGGAATTTCCTTTTTACTAATACTCTCTAAAATAGTATGTGTAAGCTCGTTTTCGTCTTTAGCAAAAACGTTATGTATAGGTCCTAAATCTATTCGTTTTATAAGTTTTGGCGATACTTTTGGCAACTTTCTATCAATAGTGTAAGCCATCGTATCTAAACTCATATCTCTATCTGAAGTTGTTTTTAAAACTTCATAAATTTCATCTTTATAATCGTTAATTCGTGTACCATCGTAATCAAAATACATGAAACAAATAAATGGTCGGTTATGCGACACATCAAAAAAGCTCCAACTAATTAGTAAATCTCCTTTTGAGTTTTTAGGTGCAATTAAAATTTTACCTTGTACAAACCGATTAAATATATATTCTTTTTTTACCGAAGAATAATACACAATTGATGCCGCTTGAAATAACTTACTTTTCTTAATAGGTTCTTTTTTACGCATCAACGTATCCAAAAATTCTTCCCGTAAAGTTTCCACACTCGTAAGTCTTCCTAAATATTCTTCGCGCAACTCTAAATCGTTAAACAAATATCTGAATTCCAAATAATTAGGAAACCCCGAATGTGTTAAATCTACCTTCATGTTATCCTCATCATCATACATATATTTTATCCGCATCGCCTCAATCGAGTACAATAACAAATCGCAATATTGCTTAAATAAAAGCACTTCTTGGTTATTGCAAAGTTTTTGTTGTTGCACACCAACAATTAATTCTTTAAAAGCAAAATCAATCATTTTATGATAGAATACATAGTGCTCTTTAGAGTCAAGAATCGCAGAATCTAATGGTGTAACTATATGGTTTATGGACATTTTAATTGATAATTATGAATTGACAATTGTCAATTACTTTGCGTTAAGGATTGAAGCGGCATCCTTTTTTTGTGAAAAAAGATATAGCGAAAAGCCTGACTCTATTTTGACATTAAGTCAAAATAGAGTAACGCCCATATTATTTTAAGATAACAAATCGTCATCGCTAGCCTCAGGTTTTGGTTCGCTAGCAGGTTCATCACCAGCATCATCCGAAGGTTTGTTTGCATCGGCAGCATAATAATCTTCAAAAATCTCTTTCATATCGATGCCGTAACGTTCAGCAAAATTCTTTTGTATATCGGCATCCTTAGTTCTAATTTCTTGCAACGCCTCAGCATAACTGCTATAAACACCTTGCATAACTTTTTCATGCACTGGAATATTATCCATCATATCTTGACGTGCTTTAGCACTCGCGGTATGCATAGATGCTAATGTTTCACCAATATGTTCATCCGTTTTTACACCTAAATGCTCTAAAATAGCAGCAAATTCTTGATCTGTTCTAGCCTTTAAAGCCACCACATAACCATCGTAATATTTAAGACGCTCCTCAGTATCTGACTTTAATTTAGCACGATGCGTTTGTAAATTACTACGTAACGATGTTAATACTTTTATAGTTAAATTATGCTTGTGTACAAAGCTATCCTTACTGGCAGCCAATGTTGTATAAGCATTTTTTAGGCCTTCTAATTCTTCAACTTTTTGCTCTATAGTAGTTACTTTTCCAACAGCTTGCGCATATTCAGCCGATTGTTTGTCGACGATATCTTCTAACTCTTGACGTGCTTGTTTTAATAAAGCATATTGCTCTTCAAGTTTATCTTCAACTTCTTTCTTTTTCTCTAAAGCTTTAGTATGATTTTTAGTCGCCTCAACAATAGCCGTTTTTAATTTTTCTTCAACTTCTTTAATTTCAATTTCTCTGTTTTTTAAACGACTAACCGCTGCCTGACTTTTATATGATAATTCGTTTAACAAAGTTTGAATATCAGCACTTTCAATACGTTGCTGAAACATAGCTTTAGCTTTATTATCAGCTCCTGCTCTCGTTTTTTCAGCAGTTTTGAATTCTTCTTGTGCTTTTTTAATTTTACTTTTTCGTCCCCAAAGATTATTCCACCAAGTGTCTGGTTTGTTTTCTGCATCTTCTAATTCAACTCTTGCACGCTCTAAGGCTTTTTGTGCATCATCAATTACTTTTTGTTCATTCGCATTAAGTGCAGAAAATTTTTCAAAAATAATACCAACCTCATCTTGATAATCGGTTAAATCTTTAATAGCATCTAATAGTGTTGCTCTATCCTTCTCAGCCATATGCACCACATCATCTAATGTTGCATTTAGTATTTTCTGTCTTACTTGCGGGTCATCTTCTTGAGACAATTTAGATTTCATAGTATCAATGGCTTTCCCCCAGTTGACATCTACTTTCTCTGTTTTTTCGTTAGAACTGGTTTCTAATAAATCAAAATCGTCAGACATATTGTTATGGTATTATTTAAGTTGAACAAATTATATTTAAGATAAGCAATTTCGTTAAAAAATATCAATTTAAAAACTAATCCCACTTAAATTATTGGTAGTATATGTTATTAAAATGTTACAGTTTTTAAAAAATGTTTTTTAGTGTGTCTCTTTATAATCAAAAAATATTTTCAAATGAAAAAATTAGTATTATTACTTTTTATTGTTTCTTCTTCAATTTATAGTTGTAAAAACAACGATACGAAAAATACAGATTTAACTTCTGAAAATAAAGTAGTTACAGAAAAAGTTATTAAGCAAAAACAAATTAACATTATTCCAACTGGTATTTTAGAATATGATGATTATGTAATTTATATAGACCCAACTGGTGGAGCAGAACGTTTTGAAAACCAAAAAAAAAAACCAACACATGTTTTAGTTACCGATATACATGGAGACCATTTAAGTATTAAAACCTTAGAAGTTTTGAATTTAAGTAATGCATCGTTTATTACACCACAAGCAGTAGCCGATAAATTACCCGAAAATATAGTCTAAACACTTGTAATTATTGATAGTAGTATTACAAAAATGGTTGACGAAATTAGTATTGAAGCCATACCAATGTATAATTTACCAGAAGATGAAACCTCAAGACATACCAAAGACAGAGATAGTGAAGGATTATGCGATGTTGCTTTGTTTAAAAGCATTGTAATCGACTCAAAATCAAGAAATTAATAACCTAGAAACAGAGCTTCGAGGTATCCACTTAGCTAAACAAATTTAGTTGACTCTTATGATAACTTTTATATTCTTTTAAATTACTCCCTTGTGTACTGATGTAATTTTTGATTGTTTCCTCATTTGCGTACTGACCAACAGTATTCACATAATATCCACTACTCCAAAATTGACCTCCCCACAATTGTTGTTTCACTTCGAGATGAAGTCGGAACAGTTCTTTTGCAGTAATACTTTTTATTGCTTGAACTATTGTTTTTACTGATAGCATTGGAATACTTTGAAGCAAAAAATGAACATGGTTCTCATCTGAACCTATCTCCAAAAACTTAATCTCAAATCTTTGCTCAATATTTATACATATTTCAACCAAACTTTCCTCAACTCAATCAGACAAGATACTTCTTCGATATTTTATTGGACAAACTAAATGATATAATAGCAAACTCTTATTATGCCTCTTATGAATATGCTCAATCATAAAACAAATATAAATACTTAGTTCCTAAACCCCGAAACAGAGCTTCGAGGAATTCTATTGATTAAAGTGATACAATTAGATTGGTATCCGAATTTATAAATGTTTCATTTATAGTTGATTAGAGAATAAAATGTCATATATTTGATGTGCTATTAACTCAAATCTAAGCACTACCTATGCTTCTCAAATACAAACTTCTATTATTACCTGCATTAACTTTAATTGATCAATCTGCTATTGTTACTGGTCTTTCAGTAGTTGTTGTCTTTTTTACTGTTTTATTATTACTTGGTGTTAGAAAATCATATAAATTAAGAAAGGAAAACGAAAAATTAAATAAAATAGGCATCTTAGATTCTGATGAAGAAAACAAGGCTTATAAAGATTTTACCGAAGGACATATGTACGATAATAAATAAACTTCTCTTTTATGGATGGTATTGTTTTAATTTTATATCATTCGTATTTATATTCTTAATAAAAAAAATAAAGATAGATAAATAAAAAGCCCACTTTTCAGCGGGCTTTTTATTTATCTATCTAACTAGCTTTCTATACTTAATACGTTTTGGCATTAAATCACCACCAAGTCTTTGCTTTTTATTTTCTTCATATTCTGAAAAACCACCTTCAAAGAAATATACTTGAGAATCGCCTTCAAAAGCTAAAATATGTGTGCAAATTCTATCTAAAAACCACCTGTCGTGACTAATAACTACAGCACAACCTGCAAAATTTTCTAAGCCTTCTTCTAATGCTCTCAATGTATTTATGTCTAAATCATTAGTTGGCTCATCTAAAAGCAGCACATTTCCTTCTTCTCTAAGTGTCATAGCTAAGTGAAGTCGGTTACGCTCTCCTCCAGAAAGCAATTTCACTTTCTTGTTTTGCTCACTTCCGCTAAAATTAAAACGACTTAAATAAGCTCGAGAATTGACTTGCTTTCCTCCCATCATCACCAAATCTTGTTCGTCACTAAAGTTTTGCCAAATGGTTTTTTCTGGGTCTATATTAGAATGTTTTTGATCTACATAAGCGATTTTTGCCGTATCACCTACTTTAAACTCACCTTTATCTGGAGTTTCTTCTCCCATTATCATTCTAAAAATGGTTGTTTTTCCTGCTCCATTTGGACCAATAACACCAACAATTCCTGCTTGGGGAAGATTAAAGTTTAAATCGTCGTATAACAACTTATCATCATAACCTTTACTTACTCCAACGGCTTCAATAACATTTGTTCCTAATCGTGGACCATTTGGAATATAGATTTCTAGTTTTTCATCAAGTTGTTTTTGGTCTTGACTCATCATCTTGTCGTAATTCTTCAAACGTGCTTTTTGTTTGGTTTGACGACCTTTCGCTCCTTGACGAACCCATTCTAACTCACGCTCTAAAGTTTTTTGACGTTTAGATGCTGTTTTACTTTCTTGAGCCATACGCTTCGATTTCTGGTCTAACCAAGACGAATAGTTTCCTTTCCAAGGAATACCTTCACCTCTATCTAACTCTAAAATCCAACCAGCTACATTATCTAAAAAGTATCTATCGTGTGTTACAGCTATAATTGTTCCTTTATAGCTCGCTAAATGATGCTCTAACCAATGTACAGATTCTGCATCCAAGTGATTGGTTGGCTCATCTAATAACAACACATCTGGTTCTTGTAATAACAAACGACATAAAGCAACACGCCTTCTTTCTCCTCCAGATAATACTCCTATTTTTTTATCGCCATCTGGTGTACGAAGCGCATCCATTGCTATTTCTAATTTGGTATCAAGTTCCCAGGCTCCAGCAGCATCTATTTCATCTTGAAGTACAGCTTGACGGTCCATTAATTTCTGCATTTTGTCTGCGTCAGAATAAATTTCTTCCAACCCAAACATATCATTAATCTTATTGTATTCATCAAGAATAGCTACTGTTTCTGCTGCTCCTTCTCTTACAATTTCCATTACAGTTTTATCATCATCCAATTGTGGGTCTTGTTCTAACATACCAACTGAATAGTCTTGTAAAAACGTTACATCACCTTGATAATTTTTATCAATACCTGCAATAATTTTTAACAACGTAGATTTTCCAGAACCATTAAGTCCTAAAATTCCAATTTTTGCTCCGTAGAAAAAACTTAAATAAATATTTTTTAAAACTGGTGTGTTTGCACTTGGAAATGTCTTGGTTAAACCAGACATTGAAAAAATAACTTTCTTATCATCACTCATTATACTCTACCTTTTAATGCATTAAACACCCATGCTATACAGAAGAAACCAAAGCCCACAGCACCAAAACCCCAGCCCGCAACTTCATCATATCTAAACGCACCAAGTGCCATTAATCCTAATCCTACTAAAATCATTATTGTTGTAGCCCACGCTAAAATTGTATTTTTATTCACTGCCATAATCTAATTCTTATTTTTTGGTTAGTTAGTAGACAAATATCGGAAATTATTGTTGAATTGATATTGCTTAAAATAAGCTAAAGTATTATTGTAACTAATATATGAAAATTAATATTGAATCAATTAATAATCAGCTTTCTAACGCTTCTTTTATTTTCTGAAACTAATTCTAATAAATACATTCCAAAGGATAGATGATTTAACTTAATTTCATTATTTGAAGAACTAACAGCTCTTTGAAGAATTTTTAAACCTTAATAATCATAAACAATGACATTAATTTTATAATTTTGAATTTAAAATTAACATCCTACTTTCACTTTAAATGTTAGCTAGCTAACACAACTAAAAAAAGCACCACTTTCGTGATGCTTTTTACTTATGCTGGAAGAAATCCCATTTTACCCATTTGGTAATCTCGAAGCGCTTCCATAATTTCTGTTTGCGAATTCATGACATATGGTCCCCAACTTGCAACTTTTTCTTTAAAAGGTGTTCCTGATAAGAACAATAATTTACTTTTTGTATTTCCTTTTAAGCTGAAACCTTTTCCATCTTGACTAAATTCAACTAATTGGTTTTTATTTTGAATTAAATCAACAGTATCATTTATAGTTATATTTCCATTTATTAAATATAACAAAGACTGATGCTCTTCATTAATTTGAATAATATGATTTCCACCTTCCTCAACATCAATCATAAATACATTTACAGAAGTTTGCGTTGTAATTTTTCCGTTGGTTTCTTCAAGATTTCCTGCAATAATTTGAATATTCACTTTTCCATCTTCAGAAGTAATCACATTAAAATCTTCATGTTTCACATGTTGGTAATTAGGCTGAATCATTTTCTTTTCGGCAGGTAAATTCAACCATAACTGAATACCTTCGAGTATTCCTCCTTTTTTTACAAATTCTTTTGAAGGGCCTTCTGCATGAATAATACCGCGTCCTGCTGTTGTCCATTGTACATCTCCAGCTTTTACAACACTTTCATGCCCAAGCGAATCGCGGTGTAATTGCTCTCCTTGAATTAAAAATGTTACAGGTTCAAACCCGCGATGTGGATGTGGGCCTAAATCAAAATCGTTATTCATTTCATCTATTTTATATGGACCATAATGGTGTAATAAAATAAATGGATCTATCATTTCTATTTGCTGTGTTGGAATGGGTTGACGTAGCTCTATTGGTCCCATTTTTGTAAAATCACTTCGTCCAACGGTTTTAATTGTGTTTAGTTTCATTTTAATTTCCATTCTTTCATTTTTCGTAAAAACGAAAATCTTCTTTGTTACTCGTTTTTGGTCTCGACTGCGCTCGACCCGACAAAAATTATTAACGAATTTTATCTAGTAAGTCGCTTAAAATTCCTGCTTCTTTTTCTGTTAAATTACTTAAATAATCATGATTCATTTCTTTAGAAATTTCATCTAATAAAATCAAACCCTTTTTTGTTATTTCTATATGTACAACACGTCTATCATCAGGACAAGGCAAACGATTAATTAAAGCTTTATCACACAGCTTATCCATTAAACGTGTTGCATTTGGTGAACGTTCCAACATGCGTTCTTTTATAATTTGAACTTTTATTGCTTCTCCTGCTCCTTTTAATATTCTTAATATATTATACTGCTGTGTCGAAATACCAAAAGGTTTAAAAAATGTAGTTTGCTTACTACTAATCCAATTTGAAGTATATATTATATTTAATAATGCCTTCACTTTTTTGTTTCGAAATTTCGAATTAATATCTTTTGAAATATCTCCCATTTGTTATCTAAAAACTACATATTATTTTCAATTCTTTTATCTGGTACAACCCACATAATGGCAACAAATGTATAACATGCAACTCCTATCCATGGGTTTACATATGAAAGTAAAATACCTATAATATAGATTAGCATTGATACTTTTTCTTTTACGTTTTTACCTATGGCTTTACTTAGTACAAAATCTTCTTCATGATGCTTAATTATACTTTTCTGTAAAATCATAAATGCGATGCCACTCATTAATAAAATGAATCCGTAAAAAGCAACTGGAAGTTTTTCTACATGGTTTTCTCCAATCCAAGACGCAGCAAATGGTATTAGTGATAACCAAAATAATAAATGAAGGTTTCCCCAAAGAATTTTGCCATTTACTTTTTCTGTTATTTGAAATAAATGATGATGATTATTCCAGTAAATTCCTATGTAAATAAAACTAATTAAATAACTTATAAATATTGGGGCTCTATGCAATAATGCTTCAAAAGTTAATTCTTCTGGGGCTTTTAATTCTAACACCATTATAGTAATTATAATTGCCAAAACACCATCGCTAAAGGCTTCTAATCTATTTGTTTTCATAATAAGAATTTTGAATTAATATTATTTTAAATACTTCTTAAGTACTATAAAGCTTTTTTGAATTTTCCCACTTCATTTAATAACTTGTCATTTAATTCTGAATTTGTAATCTTTCCTTCTGAAAAATTATCACCAAATGAAGGAAAAGAATAATCGGTAACA
Organism: uncultured Flavobacteriaceae bacterium; assembly: GCA_964563585.1. Taxonomy (GTDB): domain Bacteria; phylum Bacteroidota; class Bacteroidia; order Flavobacteriales; family Flavobacteriaceae; genus CAZLXG01. The sequence continues at coordinate 30,711 of CAZLXG010000015.1, forward strand.
ATATTTCCTCCCATAAATTGAAAACGACCTTTAGCAATTTCTAAAACAGTTGCTCCACCTCTAGCGCCTGGCGATGTTGCCATAAGCAGCATTGGTTTATCACTCCAAAGTTTACCATCAATTCTAGACATCCAATCAAATAAATTTTTGAAAACGGTTGCATATGCGCCATTGTGTTCTGCCAACGATAAAATGATTCCATCTGTAGATTTTATTATTTCTAAAAACTTATGTGCTTTTTGAGGTATACCATTATCGTTTTCATAATCCATTCCATATAAAGGCAATTCAAAATCATTTAAATCTAATGTAGTAACTTCTACATTTTCAACTAGTGTAGATGCATAAATTGCCAATTGTTTGTTTATTGATTCTTTACTATTACTTCCTGCGAAAGCTATTATATTTTTCATTTTTATAATTTTAATGTTGAGCAAATGTAGAAATAATATATTTATATTCCAAGGAAACTATCTCCATGTAATATTATTTATGAATTGATTAACAAAAACTCAATAAAATTTGAAACTTTTGTACTTTAGCATCAAACTAAACAATACATGGATTTAAACTTCAATAAAAACGAAGACCACAATAAACTTTTACTTTCAGAATTAATCAACAAATTTGCTATAGTAAGTCTTGGAGGCGGAAAAGCACGTATTGAAAAACATCATGCAAAGGGAAAGATGACAGCTAGAGAACGCATTGATTATTTATTAGATGCAAAATCAAACTCTATTGAAATTGGTGCTTTTGCAGGTGAAGACATGTATGCAGAACATGGCGGTTGTCCTTCTGGTGGTGTAGTTATTAAAATAGGGTATGTAAAAGGAAAACAATGTATTGTTGTAGCAAACGATGCAACTGTTAAAGCTGGCGCTTGGTTTCCTATTACCGGAAAAAAGAACCTTCGTGCTCAAGAAATTTCAATTGAAAACAAATTGCCAATTATATATTTAGTGGATTCTGCTGGCGTGTATTTACCAATGCAGGATGAAATTTTTCCAGACAAAGAACATTTTGGTCGAATTTTTAGAAATAATGCTGTTATGAGTAGCATGGGAATTACACAGATTTCGGCAATAATGGGAAGCTGTGTTGCTGGTGGTGCTTACTTACCTATAATGAGTGATGAAGCTATAATAGTTGATAAAACAGGAAGTATTTTTCTTGCTGGCAGTTATTTAGTTAAAGCTGCAATTGGCGAAAGTATAGATAATGAAACACTTGGTGGAGCAACAACACATTGTGAAATTTCTGGAGTGACCGATTATAAAGCGAAAGATGACAAAGATGCTTTAGACACAATAAAACGTTTAATTGATAAAATTGGAGATTATGATAAAGCTGGTTTTAATAGAAGTAAATCTTTAAAGCCAAAAGAAAACCCTGAAGATATTTATGGTATTCTACCTAAAGCACGTCACGACCAATATGATATGTTCAAGATTATAAAACGATTAGTTGATAATTCTGAATATGACGAATATAAAGCTGGCTACGGAAAAACAATTATTACTTGTTATGCAAGAATTGACGGTTGGGCAGTTGGTATTGTTGCGAATCAAAGAAAATTAGTAAAGACCAAAAGTGGAGAAATGCAATTTGGTGGGGTTATTTATAACGATAGTGCAGATAAAGCTACGCGTTTTATTGCGAATTGTAATCAGAAGAAAATCCCATTAGTATTTCTACAAGATGTAAATGGTTTTATGGTTGGTAGTAAATCTGAACATGGTGGTATTATTAAAGATGGGGCTAAAATGGTGAATGCTGTTAGTAATTCGGTAGTGCCAAAATTCACCATTATTATTGGCAATAGCTACGGAGCAGGGAATTATGCCATGTGTGGAAAAGCATACGACCCACGATTAATTGTTGCATGGCCAAGTGCAGAACTTGCAGTTATGAGCGGTAATTCGGCAGCTAAAGTATTATTACAAATTGAAAAAGCTTCACTAGAAAAGAAAGGTGAAAAATTCACCAAAGAAAAAGAAGAAGCACTTTATAATAAAATTAAAAACCGATATGATAATCAAGTATCTCCATATTATGCAGCTGCACGAATTTGGACAGATGCTATTATCGACCCGCTAGATACTAGAACATGGATTTCTATGGGTATTGAAGCGGCTAACCACGCTCCTATTGAAAAGGCTTTTAATATGGGTGTTTTACAGGTATAAAAAGAGAGCGACAATTATGTCGCTCTTTTAGTTTAAAATGAATTTATAAATTCTGAGAAGAATCAACTAATCTTATAAATTCAGCTCTATATCCATCTTCATCATTGCCTCTTCCTATTCTTGCTAAATCAACAACATCTTTGATTTTAAATTTAGTATAAAACTAGAGCCAAATACTATGTTATAAAACCAATAATGAGTGAAGTGTGCTTTTGAATGAGCTAACTAGCATTTTAGCAACCCTAACGTTTTTTTACGTTGAATTTTTCCTGAAGAAGTTTCAATAAATTGCTTTACGCAGTAAATTGCTTTAGGAATTTCAAATTTATCAAGTGTAATGAGATTTCTCACTTCGTTCGAAATGACATTTAAATCTATATTTTCGCTTTCAATAACAAGTATTATTTTTTCTCCTAAAGTATTGTCTTTTTCTGAAGCTATAAAATATCGTTGCTGTATTATTTTTTGAAGTTTAACTTCTATTTGCTCTGGAAACAATTTTACACCTCCAGAATTAATCACATTATCAAAACGACCTAGCCATTCAAATTCAGTATCAGAATGAATTTTCACAATGTCGTTTGTAATTATTTTTTCTTCTGAAAGTTTTGGGGCATAAATAACTAAACACCCGCTTTCATTTTGTGAGATTGATACGTTTAACAATGTTTTAAAGTACGATTTAACAGATCGCTTCGTCGGTTCTCCTCGCAATAACGAGAAATTATTTAATTGTTTCACAGCTATGTGAGTAACGGTTTCCGTCATTCCATAAGTTTCGTAAACAGTAGATTTAATATTATGAATATCATCAATCAATGTTTTAGAAACCGAAACTCCTCCAACTATCATCGTTTCAATATTATCGCAATGCTTCAATGTGTTTTGAAGCTGCAAAGGAATCATGGCACAAAAATGATATGCTTTATCATAATCAAATACAAGTTGGGATTTTGGCTCAACTATATCTAACTCTAAACCGAGAACCATAGCTCTTACAAGCATCATTTTACCTGCAATAAAATTAGTAGGTAAACAATGTAATGCTGTATTCTCTGGTTGTAACTTAAAAAAATCACCTGTTGCTATAGCAGAGTTCACCATAGCTTGTTTCTTGATTTTTATGTGTTTTGGAATTCCTGTAGAACCCGAGGTATTTACACTAACAAAATCACTGTCATTTAACCAATCAAGTAGAAACTGACCAACAACCTGCTCATAAGCTAATCCTTCTTTTATAAAATTATGAGCTAAGCTCTTTAGGTTTTCATTTGAATAATAAATACCATTTAATTTAAAACTATTATGCATTTTGTTATACTTCAGAACCAATGTCTTCTAAAATCTTATAATCTTCTTTTGGTGGCTCAACAACTTTACCAAATAATTTATCTTTCCAATTCGTCCATTTATACTTCTTAGAAAGTATAAAAAGAAGTATTGGAAACACAACAAATACAGGAACAAAAATCTCCATTAAACCCATTTCAGTAGGGTCAGACATATCTTTTAAAATAGAATGTGTTTGAAACGCCGTCCAATCTGCAGTCACTAAAAGCGCAGTAAATAAGTTATTTGCTGCATGAAAACCTAAAGCTAATTCCATGCCTTCATCCATTAAAGTTAAAATACCAAGAAACAATCCTGTACCTATGTAATAAACCATAATAACGTAACCCAACTTTTCAACCTCAGGGTTTGCAATATGTAATAAACCAAAAACTAAAGAAGTTGTAATTAAAGGCACCCATTTGTTTTTAACTATTACTCCTATTCCTTGCATTAAATAACCTCTAAATAGATATTCTTCAAAACTTGTTTGTAAAGGCACTAAAGCAATGGCTATTACACAAAGTATTATAAAAGGTACTAGCTTAAAGTTAACTATATAATCATCTGGTGATAAATAATAATCTAATAATACAAACCCGCTCGAAATAATTCCCCATAAAAAGAAGACAAACCAAAAACGTTTCCAATCTATTTTTTTACGCGATGTTGTTAATTTTAAAAATGATTGTTTATGAAAATATTTAGCAACTAAAAGCAACCCTAACAATCCAATCGCAAACGATAAAAGCATCAAAAATAAGTTTAAATTAGGCTCTAAAATAGACATCATTTTAGTTTCATCCATTCTTAAAAGATTTTCTCCATCATTATGAGCCTTAACAAAAACCGCCGCTGTAAAAGGAATTTGACCAATTATTACAGCTGTAATAATTGCTAAAAGCCCTACTAAATAACGCCACCATTCGTGTAAAGATTTAAACGCTTGTGCTATATACATATATTATAAATTAAATTTCCAATTTGTTTTTTTATCGTATCGCAATGTACCCTTTTTTACTTCTAATGGGCTATCAAAATTATTAGTAAACAAGCTTCCTGTACCCAAGCCTTGAGGCAAGCTACTGTGTTTTAAATAAGTGTATTGAGCAATAGCATTAAGCCCAACATTACTTTCTAAAGCACTAGTTATCCACCAATTTACATTGTGGCGTTCAGATATTTCTATCCATTCATCACTACCTTTAAATCCACCAACTAAACTTGGTTTTAAAATAATATACTGCGGATTTATAGTTTGTAGTAATTTTTCTTTTTTTGTTACAGAAAACACACCTATTAATTCTTCATCTAAGGCAATAGGTAATGGTGTTTCGTTACATAGTTTTGCCATTTCATTAATTTGACCTTGTCTTATAGGTTGCTCTATAGAATGCAAATCTAAATCTGATAATATTTTTAATTTCCCTAAAGCTTCATTAGAATTGAATGCGCCGTTTGCATCAACTCGCAATTCTATATCTTTTGATGTGAATTCTTTTCGAATGGATTGTAAAAGATTTATTTCCGTTTGAAAATCAATAGCTCCAATTTTCATTTTTATGCAACTGAAACCTGCATCAATTTTATCTTTAATTTGCTGCTTCATGAAAACTTCAGTTCCCATCCATATTAATCCATTAATTGGAATGGAATCATTTCCTTTGGTGAAACTTGATGGAAACAACTCAAATTTATTTGAGCTTTCGAAAGATTTAAAAGCCATTTCTAACCCAAACTGAATGCTTGGAAATTCAATCAATTCATCTAACAAATCATTTAATCCTAAATGAATATTGTCGCAAACCCAATGTAGCTTTTCTTCGTAATCTGATCTATCATCAATACTTAATCCTTTAAAAACGCCACATTCACCAACACCATGTTTTTCTTTTTCATTTAAAATAATAAACCAAGTTTTCTTTGTTTTTAAAACACCACGTGATGTACCACTTGGTTGTTTAAAATTTAAAATATATTTATGATAAGTTGCAATCATGGATGCTCAAAAATAGACAATTAATTTTGTATTTTAGAAGTCTAAACTTTATATAAAATGCCCGAGTTTCCAGATATTATTCTTTATGCGATTCCTTTTTTTATTATTGCTATGCTATTAGAATTGTATGTAACTGCTAAAAAGGATATTAAAACATATGAAACTAAAGATGCCTTTTCATCAATAGCCATGGGCTTAGGCAATGTGTTTTTGGGCATTTTCAGTAAAATTATTGTGCTTTTCGCTTTATTTTTAGTGTATGAAAATTTTAGATTTTTCACAATACCAACTGATACTTGGTGGCCTTTTATACTGATACTGTTTTTAGACGATTTTACCTATTATTGGTTTCATCGTGTGTCGCATGAATGTCGATTTTTCTGGGCATCACATGTAGTTCATCATTCATCACAACATTATAATTTAAGTACAGCTTTACGCCAAACTTGGTCTGGTGGTTTTTTCTCATTTATATTTTGGCTATGGCTACCTTTGTTAGGCTTTCATCCTGCTATGTTATTGTTTCAAATGGGAATAAGCTTACTGTATCAGTTCTGGATACATACCGAAGCTATAAACAAAATGCCAAAGTGGTTTGAAGCTGTTATGAATACACCATCACACCATCGTGTGCATCATGGTAGTAATCCATTATATTTGGATAGAAATCATGCAGGAATCTTTATTATTTGGGATAAAATATTTGGCACTTATCAACCAGAGCTTAAAGAAGAAAAAGTGATTTATGGTCTAGTTTCAAACATTGATACTTTCAATCCTATAAAAATTGCTTTTGTTGAATGGATGCATCTGTTTAAAGATGTTTTTTCTGGTAAAAAATCGTTTTTCAATAGATTAAAATATTTTATAAAACCACCAGGTTGGAAACATGATGGCACAGGGAAATTATCTGGTGATTTGCGCGAAGATTGGCTGAACTCTCATAACATAAAAAATGACATTTAACAACAAAGTAATTTGGATTACTGGAGCTTCTAGTGGTATTGGAAAAGGATTAGCCATAGAACTTTCTAAACAATATAACTGTAAACTTATTTTATCATCTAGAAGAAAAGATGCTTTAGAAACTGTTAAAAATGAATGTAATAATCCTGAAAACGTTGTTGTTCTTCCTTTAGATTTAGCTAATACAGGAGCTATGAAGGCTATTGCAAATAAAGCAATTTCTATTTTCGGAAAAGTTGATATTCTTGTAAATAATGGTGGCATAAGTCAGCGGTCTCCAATTATAGAAACATCTATTGAAGTAGATAGAAAACTTATGGAAATTGATTATTTAGGAACCATTTCATTAACCAAAGCGTTGTTACCACATTTTGTTGCTAATAATTCTGGACATTATGTTGTTGTGTCTAGCGTTATGGGGAAATTTAGTTCTCCTTTTCGTTCGGCATATTGTGGTGCTAAACATGCTTTACATGGCTTTTTTGATGCTTTACGCTTAGAGCATGATAAAGACAATGTGAAAGTGACTATGATTTGTCCAGGGTTTGTAAATACAAATGTAGCACGAAATGCTTTAACTGCTGATGGTAGCATACAAGGTTATCAAGACGATATGACACAAAGCGGATTGCATGTTGATGCTTTTATAAAACGAATGATTAAAGCGATACGTAAAGAAAAATTTGAAGCCTATATTGGTAAAATTGAATCTTTTGCTGTTTATGTCAAACGATTGTCCCCTAAATTAATTCACAAGATGGTATTAAGAAGTAAAGTTAAATAGTATTATATACAAACTGAGAATAAAATGATTAGTAAACATAAAAAAAA
>CAZLXG010000016.1:0-24999 GCA_964563585.1 uncultured Flavobacteriaceae bacterium
TTGTGAGAAACTAAGTTGTGCTATTAATAAAAATATTGTACTTAGGAGAGTAATTTTTTTCATCGATTTGGGATTTAAATGAATTTGAGGTTGCTAATATAGAATAATTATTTACAAAATATCTGCAAAGCGCATAAATAATCGACAAAATACATGATGTAATTATCTTATATTACGTTAAGTAATTGATAGTCAGTATAAAATGTTCATTATTGAATATAAAAAAAGGACTAGTTTTAAATTAGTCCTTTTTTGTAGCGAGAGCGGGGCACGATCCCGCGACCTCCGAGTTATGAATCCGACGCTCTAACCAGCTGAGCTACCTCGCCATAAATTAAGGCTGCAAATATAAAAACAATATTATTGTCAGCAAACTTTAGTCGTGCAAAATATTATTAAAAATAATTGGAAAACTTATCAATTAATGTATATATTGAACAACATAAATTTTAATAAACTAATGAGCGATAAAGTTAAGTTTGATATTGAATTTCCTATTCACGCATCACCACAATTATTATATCAATATATATCAACACCTTCTGGTTTATCAGAATGGTTTTCAGATGATGTAAATTCTAGAGGTGAATTATTTACTTTTATTTGGGATGATAGTGAAGAACAAGCAAAACTACTAACTAAAAAAAATGGTGAGCGTATAAAGTTTAGATGGGTAGAAGATGATGACGAAGATTTAACTACTTATTTTGAAATTAGAATTCAAGTTGATGAAATCACTAAAGATGTATCATTAATGGTTACCGATTTTGCAGATGAAGATGAAGTTGAGGAGTTGAAAATGCTTTGGGAAAATCAAATTTCAAGTTTAAAACAAGTCTTAGGTTCAGCTTAAAACAATCAATTTAAATTATATATTTGTCCTACTCTAAATAATAATAGAGTAGGACATTTTTTTATGATAAATTTTAACGAAAATATTCTAGAAAATAAAGCTGTTTTGTCTATTCAAAATAGAGGATATGCTTATGGTGATGCACTTTTTGAAACTATAAAAACTTCCTACGGAAAAATTTTATTTTGGGAAGATCATTATTTTAGGTTAATGGCATCAATGCGTATTATGCGTATGGAGATTCCTATGAATTTTACTATGGAGTTTCTTGAAGCCCAAATACAAAAAACATTAAATGCAAATCAATTATTAAAAACCTCTGCTCGTATTAAGCTAATAGTGCATAGAAATAAAGGCGGGTTGTATTTACCAAATATTAATTCGGTTAGTTTTATTATTACAGTAAAACCAATTCAAGAAGATTTTTATCTGCATCAAGATGGTTTTTATGAAGTCGATTTGTTTAAAGACTATTATATTTCACCCAGTTTATTATCTACTTTAAAAACGAATAATAAAGCTATAAATGTGATAGGGAGCATTTATGCAAAAGAAAATAACTTACATAATTGCTTACTTTTAAATACTAATAAGCATGTAATTGAAGCGCTTAATGGTAATGTTTTTGTTGTAAAAAATAATATTATAAAAACACCACCAATAATAGATGGTTGTTTAAAAGGAATTATGCGAAAGCAACTTATTGAAATTATTAAAAACCTACCAGAATATGAGTTACTTGAAGAATCTATTTCTCCGTTTGAACTTCAAAAAGCAGATGAAATTTTTATTACAAATGTAATTGTAGGTATTCAACCAGTAACAAAATACAGAAAGAAAACATTTGTGAATGAAGTATCTAAAATATTATTACAAAAGTTAAATGTAAAAATAAGGTTAGGTTAGTTGTAGTTTGGGTTTTCGGGAGCGTTAGACCAAATACTATATTCTCCACCAAACTCTAGCATTTTTTCTTTCCAAAAAGACTCGTAATCTTTTTCGATAATATTCTTTTTATATATGTTTTCAGTAACTACCCACGAATTAGATTTTAATTCTTCTTCTAATTGATTGGTTTTCCAGCCAGAATATCCCAGAAAAAACCGAATATCATTTTCTTTTATTGAACCATTTGCAATAAGTTCTGCTACTTTATTAAAATCGCCACCCCAAAAAATGCCTAAAGAAATTTCAATACTATCAGGTATCAATTCTGGTGTTTTGTGTATAAAGTATAAATTGTCTTGCTCTACAGGGCCACCATTATAAACTTTAAACTTAACTTCAATTTCTGGTACTAAATCACTTATTGTATATTCTAAGGGTTTATTTAATATAAAACCTATTAAGCCTTCTAAAGTGTCATCCGCTAATAATACTATGGAACGATTAAAAGATACATCGCCAATTATTGCAGGTTCTGCTATTAACAAGTCACCTTTTTTTGGTTTTATTGTTACCATGTTTTTGAGGAATTAGTAATTAAATCTAATATATATTTATTAAAAAAGCAACTGTTTTAATGATAATAAACAAAAAATGCCTTCAATTTTTGAAGGCATTTAATGAAATATGTAAAATAAATATTAGTTTATTGCGCTTGATAAATCAGATCCAGCTTTAAACTTTACAACATTTTTAGCTTTAATTTTAATTGTAGCTCCTGTTTGTGGGTTTCTACCATCTCTTGCAGCTCTTCTTGTAACTGACCAAGAACCAAATCCTACTAAAGAAACTCTGTTTCCTTTTTGTAAAGCTCCTTCAATTTCAATTAACATACATTCTAAAGCTTTTTTTGAAGCTGCTTTAGTAATTCCTGCATGTTCTGCCATTGCATCGATTAAATCTGTTTTGTTCATAATATAAAATTTAATTATTAATAAATTGGTTAAACATTTTTTGTTAAATCCTATACAAATTTATACGGATTAACCAATCACACAAGTAATAGCAATGGAAATGCAAGCTATTGTTGATAACTTGATGCTTTTGTTAATAAAGGAAGTGAATTTTACCGATTATATGTAACCTCAATGGTAATAGGGCTTTACAGCAGTTTAGAATTTTCTTCAAATTTATAGCCATTTAGAAGCGATTTTATATCCATAGTTCGTTTTCCTGGAAGTTTAATATTTTCTATAATTATAAAGCCCTTTTTTATAGCAACTTTCAATTCGTTTTTACTAGAGATAATAGTTCCAATTTCTAAATTATGCTTTTCTTTTTCTTTTTTAGCTGAATAAATTTTAATATCTAATTCATCATCACCATTAATTAAGGTGCACCAAGCAGCAGGGTACGGACTTAATCCACGAATTTGATTATATATTTTTTTACGGGATTTATGCCAATCTATTTTACAATTGTCTTTATTGAGTTTGTATGCGGTTTTTATATCATCAGAATCTTTCTGTGGAGTCGTTTTTACGTCACCTGTTTCAATTAAGGTTACCGTTTTTAAAACAAGGTCGCTTCCTAGTTCCATTAATTTATCATGAAGACTGCCAGCATTCTCTTTTGAATCAATATCAATCTTCTTTTGAAGAATCATTTCTCCAGTATCAATTTTCTCATCAATAAAAAATGTAGAAACACCTGTTTTTGTTTCACCATTTATAATAGCCCAATTTATTGGAGCTGCTCCACGATAGTTTGGTAATAAAGATGCGTGCAAGTTAAACGTACCATATTCTGGCATTTGCCAAACTACTTTTGGTAACATTCTAAAAGCAACTACAATTTGAAGGTTTGCATTAAGCGATTTTAATTCTTCTAAAAAAATTTCATTTTTTAAATTGGTAGGCTGCAAAATATGTAAATCTTGTTCTTTAGCATATACTTTTATGGCACTTTCGTGAAGTTTTCTTCCACGACCAGCAGGTCTGTCGGGCGCAGTTATTACGCCAACAATATTATATTTATGTTCAACTAAGGCTTTTAAAGTGGCAACAGCAAAATCTGGTGTCCCCATAAATACAATGTTTAATTCCTTCATAAATGCCTTAATTTATATGTGTTTGTTGGTGTTATTGATATGATGTTGTGTTCTAATAATAGTTTTAAAACGTCTTTAATGTCTTTTTCAGAGCAATCTAAAGCAGTATTTATTGCTCTTGATGAAAGCTCGTCACTTTCTAATAATCCTATAATACGTTTTTTTATGGTATTAATATCTTGTGGTGTATTATCTTTTTTGGTGTTTACACAAACAGAACAAATACCACAAGGTTTTGTGTCTTTCTCACCAAAATAGGCGAGTAGCTGCATGCTTTTACATACTGAATCATTTTCAATATAATTCAGCATAGCCTTTACTTGTTGTTGTTTTAAGTTGTTTTGTTGTTCAATTATAGATGCAATTCTATTGATGGTTTTATCATCTTCACGCGGTTGAATAAAAGTAACTTCGGCATCTGTTTTTGATAAACTCAACTCTATAATTTGGTCTTTTTCTAATTGATGCAAACCATTAATGAAAACACTTTCGCTTACCGATGCTTTATCAGAAATACGAGTAATATCAACTTTTGTTTTATGTTCAAAAATACCGCCATATAGTCGCAAAATTGATTTTGTAATAATGATTAAATTTTGATGTGTTTTTAAGTAATTAAAAAGCGCAGTACTTGATATTATAAATTGAATGGTGACCTTGTTTCTAAATTGTTTCGATAAAGTTATAACGCTATTTCTATCTAAGATAAGCAATGCATTGTAGCATAAAACTGAACTGAATTCATATGTTTTACAAAAAGCATTAAAATTAAAATCGAATGCAGAATCCTTACCTTCACCATAAGATATTTGAAAGTAACTATTTAGTTTTCTATATACTTGTTTTATAAAATCTACTGTAGGTAAAACATTTAAAAATTGATTTTTAACTAGAACTTCGTCACTATTATTTTTTAATATAACAGCAAATGCTTTTTCGCCATTTCTTCCAGCCCGACCCGCTTCTTGAAAATAACTTTCAATACTTTCTGGTAAATTTAAATGAATAACGGTTTTAACATCAGGTTTATCTATTCCCATTCCAAAGGCATTGGTAGCCACCATAACTTGTTTTTGGTTATGCAACCATTGCGTCATATTGCTATCTTTTTCATCGTTTGAAAGTCCACCATGATAATGCGTAGCTTCAATGTTTTTCGATTCTAAAAAAGCACTAAGCTCGGTCGTTAGTTTTCGGTTTCTAACATAAATAATAGACGATTCTTTATATTTTTTTAAAATGGTTTCAATACGATAATATTTATCATTTTCATGATAGACCATATATGCTAAATTGGGTCTAAAAAATGATTGTCTAAATATTTTGGGCTGAATAAAATCGAGTTCTTTAATAATATCTTCAACAACTTCAGGTTTTGCAGAAGCTGTTAATGCAACTACATTTATAGCAGGTTGTAATTGCCTTAAAAGTGTAATATTTTTATATGCAGGTCTAAAATCGTTTCCCCATTGCGAAATACAATGTGCTTCATCAACCGCAATAAGATTCACATTCATTTGTTTGATGCGTTGCTGAACCAATTCCTGTTGTAAACGTTCGGGCGATAGATATAAAAATTTATAATTCCCGTAAATGCAATTATCTAAAAGTATATCCAAATCTCTATAAGAAATACCACTTGTAAGCGCCATGGCTTTAATACCTTTATCTGTAAGTGTTTGCACTTGGTTTTTCATAAGTGCAATTAATGGCGAAATAACAATACAAATACCTTTTTGAGCTAAAGCCGGAATTTGAAAACATAACGATTTTCCACCACCAGTTGGCAATAATACAAAAGTATCTTCACCATCAATCACAGCATTTATAATAGCTTCTTGATTGGGTTTAAATTCGGTAAAATTCCAATAACGTTCTAATATGTTTATTGGGTGTTCCATTTACATGTTTAGAGCATTTATAATAAAATCGGTTCGTTTTTCAACAGTATCAAAAGGCACGTCGAGTAAATCGTAATTATATGTTTGGTATGTGCTTAATAGGTTTTCATGAATTTCTAAAGCTTCAGCAAAACTTTCGTAACGTTCGTTGTCACTAATATAAATTTCTTGCCATGGTTTTAAAATGAATACAAAATCGTACATATTATCTTTACAAGCATCAACAAAATATTGCGGATATTCATCATCTATAAAATGCATATATGCTAATACATCTGGAATACCTCGGTCTAAAAAAATAACATCCGCTTCTAATGCTCTAGCTTCAATAAATTGTTTTTCTCTACCTTTTAAAAGCAACTCGCTAAACAATAAAGGATTGGTTAAAAACAATTGGTCTACACCATCTTTTTTGGCATCTAAAGTAACTTGGCGCGATATTTCTTCAAGACAGGTGTAACCTCTTTTAATCAATTCATTTATAATTGAAGATTTTCCGGTTCCTGGACCTCCAGTAATTACAATTCGTTTTGTATTCAAATCGATGAAATTTTATGTAAAATTCGGAATTTAACTGCTATAAAAAAAATTGAAAGGAAATAGTATCTTTGCGACTTACAAATTATTATGAGTACACCTCCAAATATAGATGCATTTTACGAAAAATTAAAGAGCCAGTTGTATGATACTACAAGTTGGCCAGCAGAATATTTATATAAATTTATTTTTAAATCCGATATTGAGAAAATGGCAAAAATAGAAGCTATTTTTAATGATATTGGAGCAGTTATAAGTACAAACGAGTCTAAAAATGGGAAGTATACCAGTATTTCTATTGATGTGCTTATGCGAAATCCCGATGCTGTAATAGAAAAATATAAAGAAGTTGCAGAAAAAGTTGATGGTGTTATAAGCCTTTAGTTTTTTTTTGTATTTTGCGCATGCATAACAACTACATGCAAACAAAACTCACACATTTATTTTGATAGATAATTTAGAATACAACACAGAGCGTGAACATTTAATTATACCTGAATATGGTCGCCATATGCAGAAAATGATTAATTACGCTAAAAGCAGAGAAACAAAAGAAGAACGCGATAAATTGGCAAAAGCAATAATTTCTGTAATGGGAAACATGCAACCACATTTACGCGATGTAGCAGATTTTCAGCATAAACTTTGGGATCAGCTTTTTATTATGTCTAATTTTGAATTAGATGCAGAATCTCCATACCCAAAACCTTCAAAGGAACTTATTGAAAAAGCTCCAGAACCATTAGAATATCCACAGAATTTTCCAAAATATCGTTTTTATGGTAACAATATAAAAACCATGATAGACGTTGCAAATACGTGGGAAGATGGCGAACTTAAAGAAGCCTTATTGTACACAATTGCAAACCACATGAAAAAGTGTTTTTTAAATTGGAATAAAGACACGGTGGATGATGCTGTAATATTCAATCATTTATTTGAATTATCTGAAGGAAAAATAGATTTACGAAACTCAGAAGAAGCATTATCAGAATCTTCTAGTTTATTACGTACAAAAACCAAGTTTAATACCAATAATCATAAAAAAGGCGGTCACTCTAAAAAGAATAATAACCGAGGAAGAAAACGCTACTAATCATATATGGGAACATTTAAAATTGAAGGTGGACATCAGCTAAAAGGAAGTATACAACCTCAAGGTGCTAAAAACGAAGCTTTACAAATTTTATGTGCAGTTCTGCTAACACCAGAGCTTGTTACAATTAATAACATTCCCGACATTGTAGATGTTAATAAGCTAATAAGTTTATTAAAAAATCTAGGTGTTAAAATTGAAAAAATAAAACACGGTACATTTACCTTTCAAGCTGATAATGTTAATTTAGAATACTTAGAATCTGATGCTTTTAAAGTTGATGGCAGAGGATTACGTGGTTCTATTATGATTGTTGGCCCGTTGTTAACACGTTTTGGTAAAGGATATATTCCAAAACCAGGAGGCGATAAAATAGGAAGACGCCGTTTAGATACTCACTTTGAAGGTTTGATAAACCTTGGCGCAAAATTTAAATACAGTAAAGAAGACCAGTTTTATGGTGTAGAATCTCCAAAGCTAAAAGGAGCTTACATGCTTTTAGAAGAAGCTTCGGTTACCGGAACTGCAAATATTGTTATGGCTGCTGTTTTAGCCGAAGGACAAACTACAATTTACAATGCTGCTTGTGAACCTTATTTACAACAATTATGTAAAATGCTGAACCGCATGGGCGCAAAAATTAGCGGTGTTGGTTCAAATATGTTGATTATTGATGGTGTTGATAATTTAGGCGGAACCGAACACACGATGCTGCCAGATATGATTGAAATTGGTAGTTGGATTGGTTTAGCGGCTATGACTAAAAGCGAACTGACTATTACAAATGTAAGTTGGGACGATTTAGGCGTAATACCAATTATGTTTAAAAAATTAGGAATCACAGTTGAAAGACAAGGAGACAATATTCATATTCCTGCGCATACTGATGGTTACGAAATACAAAGTTTTATTGATGGTTCTATTTTAACCATATCTGATGCACCTTGGCCTGGATTTACACCCGATTTATTAAGTATTATTTTAGTAGTAGCAACACAAGCAAGAGGAAGTGTTTTAATACACCAAAAAATGTTTGAAAGTCGTTTGTTCTTTGTTGATAAACTAATTGATATGGGGGCAAAAATTATATTGTGCGACCCACATCGCGCCACCGTAATTGGACATGATTTTAAATCATCTTTAAAAGCAACCACCATGACATCGCCAGATATTCGTGCGGGTGTTTCGTTACTTATTGCAGCTTTATCTGCAAAAGGAACTTCTACAATACAAAATATAGAACAAATTGATAGAGGTTACGAAAACATTGACGAACGTTTACGTGCTATTGGTGCGAAGATTGAACGGATTTAATTTTTAAGATACTTTAAAATTGGAATACACTATTCTTAAATTCGATTGATTATTTTCTTTATTCTCCAGAAGTATATTTTCTTTAACTGAATTTATATAATCTTTTATAATAGATAACGGTATGTTAATATGATTTGCTGTTTTAACACCTTTTCTTAATTCTATTTCTAAAGATTCTTCTTTTTCATTAAAATTTAAGCTTTTTATTATTGAAGGTTTTAGTAGACGTAACATATTTAATGGATTTATAATATTGTACATTCCAAATGTAGAATTATAAAACATCAAAAAAAATACGTACTTGTGCGTATTTTTTTTTGAATTGGGTTTATTTCTTTTTGCCCAATCTTTACTTTTGGGATTTTAATTCAACGATTAAAATTTCTTTATTTTCATCATCAATTATTTTTTCACTATATAAAAATAAATCTGTTATAGATTTACCTTTAACTTCCTCAATAACATTATTATGCTTCTTTTTTAACTTAGAGTCAAAAACATGAAGCAAAAAAAATGCGTGCAATAATTTGCACGCATTTTTTAGCTAAAAAGATAAGACT
Source organism: uncultured Flavobacteriaceae bacterium (assembly GCA_964563585.1). GTDB lineage: Bacteria > Bacteroidota > Bacteroidia > Flavobacteriales > Flavobacteriaceae > CAZLXG01. The sequence continues at coordinate 9,257 of CAZLXG010000016.1, forward strand.
GTTTATCGTCTTCCTTTTAAACGTTTTTCTATTTTTTGCTTTATAACGGTTAAACGTTTCATTAAATCCATAAGTTCTGGATCTGCGTTTTCTTTATAAATGTTGTTAATACTTAATATAAGTTCTTTTACTTCTCTTGAAGCTTTTATTCTGTCGCTAGTAGTTTTAAACGATTGTTTGCGTTGTTCAAACTCTAAAGCGTGTTCAATGATTTCCATGTATTCTAATCAATTTTTTTTAATAAATATCTGACATTTTGTATTTTCAGATGCGCCAATATAATAAAATCTGCGATATTTATGATTTTTTTTACAGAATTATTAGTTTAAAATTAACAGTATCTAGTTTTTATGCTTGTTAATTTGTGCAGCAACTGTCTTTTTTCATCAGTTTACAACTTAAAACTGCAATTATTGCGCCAGAAATAGGTGCTGTTATATAAAGCCATAAATATTGAAAGTTACCTGTAAAAATGGCTGGTGCTATGGAACGAATAGGATTCATGGAAGCTTTCGTCATTGGGCCTGCGAACATGGCTTCTAAAAGTATAACGCCACCAACAGCTATAGCTGCTGCTGAACCAATTTCTTTACTGCCTGTTGATATATTAATAATAACGACCATTAAAAAAAATGTGAGTAGAAATTCTAAAATGGCTGCTTTGTACGGTAAAAATCCTGCTGCTGGTGTGGTTTCGCCTAAAAACTGACTTTCGGGGAATAGAAACCACAGTATAAAACTGGCTAAAATAGCACCTACGGTTTGCGCTAAAATATATTTTGGGACTTCTGCCCACGCAAATTTTTTGGCAAAGGCAAATCCAATGGTTACTGCGGGATTAAAATGTGCTCCTGATGTTTCGCCAAAGGCGTAAATCATAGCCATTACGATAAGCCCCCAAGTGATGGCTACACCTACATGCGAGATGCTTCCGTTAGTTATTTCGTTTATCGTCATGGCTCCACAACCACAGAATACCATGGAGAATGTGCCTATTATTTCGGCATAATATTTTTTCATGCTTATTTTAATTTTTACTATTTCTGCGTTAAGGATTGAGGCATTTGTTGAAGCTCATTTTTGTTTTTACAAAAATAGCGACTGCCGAAAGCCTGACCCTTGGGTAACGCTATAATTATATTATAAGTTGCAAATATACAATGTGCTAATTTAAGGTTTTGTTAACTATTTTACAGGTTAGTTATTTGTAACTTTAAATTCTTGAAATTTAACCATAATTATATAATGAAATATTAATATTTTAACCCAATTTTAGAACTCACATCGTCAAGGGGTTTGATAAGATTTTTACTGAACTAGAAGGTTATAACATCACTTTCTTTTTTGTCACGAATGAGTTGATTAAAATGTGTCTGCTTTTTATTGCGTTCTAGAAGCAATAGCTTGTAATTTTGAACCTTTAATGGTTAATAAACCTTCTGCAAATTTGCTTGCGATGTTTCCAAGTTCTATAATTCCCCAGCGGATAGTTTTATTTTGTTGGGACATTTGTTTTTTGTGTTAGTTGAATTAATGATGCAATTGCAATTACTAAAATACAGCCGAATAAATTTAACCATAAATATGGCATCCAATCATACCGCCAACCAATTATGACTATAATTTGTGTGATGATGGCTGCTATAAATACGGCATTGGCTTTTACAAATTTAAAGAAGAATGCTAATAAGAATATTCCTAAAATATTACCGTAGAAAATAGAACCTATAATATTTACAAGCTGTATTAAATTCTCTGCTAAATTTGCGAAACATGCAATAATTATGGCAATAATTCCCCAAATTAAAGTGAATATTTTGGTAGCTTTTACCATGTGTTTTTCGTCTTTTTCTTCCTTAAGATTTCTACCGTATAAGTCGATTGATGTTATAGTTGCTAATGCGTTAACTTCAGAAGCTGTTGACGACATGGCTGCACTTAAAATAACAGCTAATAGTAATCCAATTAGTCCTTTAGGTAAATATTTTAATATAAACGTAATGAACATATAATCTCTGTCATTCGTTTGTGTATCTTTTGCAGCTGTTTTATAAAAGGTGTTTAATTCTGCTTTTTTATCATTATAAGCAACACTATTAAGTTCTAAATTATTTAATTCGGTATTTAGCTTATCATACGCATTTGCATACGTTGGGTCAATAGCTCGTTTTATTAAATATTTAGATTCTAGTCTGTGTGATTTTTCAATACTATCTAAATGAAATAAATCTTGACGTAAATTATCATTATCACTATTTGATAATTCAATACTCAGTTCTTTTTTTCTATTGAAAAGAACACTTTGTTTTTGTTGAAGGTCTTGATATTGTTGTGAATATTCCGAAGCTAATACCTTTTCTGTCGAAGCATCAATAAAATTTAAAGGCGGAGGATTAAATTGATAAAATACAAATACCATAATACCAACTAACAGAATGAAGAATTGCATAGGTACTTTTAATAATCCGTTAAAGATTAAACCCATTTGCATTTCTTTCATAGACTTTCCAGAAAGATAACGTTGCACTTGACTTTGGTCTGTCCCGAAATAAGACAACATTAAGAATGTTCCGCCAATTAAACCTGTCCAAACGGTATATCTATTTTCTAAATCAAACGAAAAATCTAAGATTTCCATACGTCCACTTGCTCCAGCAATATCTAATGCTTTTGTAAACGAAACGTCTTCAGGAATTAAATCTAAAATAATAAATAAAGCCGCTAGCATACCAGCGAATATGACAAACATTTGCTGTTTTTGAGTTACTGTAACTGCTTTAGTTCCACCAGAAACGGTATAGATAATTACAAGGATTCCAATGGCTATATTTAGGTAAATAATATTCCAACCTAAAACAACAGAAAGGATTATCGCAGGTGCAAAAATGGTAATTCCTGCTGCTAAACCACGTTGTATTAAAAATAAAATGGCTGTTAAACTTCTGGTTTTTAGATCGAATCTGCTTTCTAAAAACTCATAAGCAGTATAAACTTTTAACCTGTGATATAGTGGAATAAAAACTAAGCAAATAATAACCATGGCAATTGGCAAACCGAAATAGAATTGCACAAAACCCATACCATCTGTAAATGCTTGTCCTGTGGTAGATAAAAAAGTAATGGCACTTGCTTGTGTTGCCATGACTGATAAACCAATTGTCCACCATTTGGTGTCATTTCCACCTTTTATATAATCTTCTGCGCTATGTCTTCCTCTGGTTTTCCATGTGCCATAACCAACAATAGCTAATAATGTTACTAGAAGAACAACCCAATCAATCCAATTTAATGTTTGCATAATTAAAAGGATTTCATGATAAAGTAAAACAATATGATATAGATAATATTAGCCACTAAAACCAATGTGTACGATTTTAGCCAAGGTTGTTTTTGTGGTTTGTTTTCGTTCATGGTTAGTCGTTTAATTTAGCTTCTAATTTTAAATCTTCTTTTCCTATAGAAAGCATATTGGCAAATAGTCGGTACGCACCAGAAACTCCAACAGGGAATTCTCTAAAAAAGCTTAAACCTGTGTATATATAATAACCTTTACCATGTTTTGCGACTAGTAAACTACCATCTTTTGGAGTTTCACCTTTATCATTCATAGATAGGATAGGAGTGAACTCGCTAGACCATTCGTTAGGGAAATACAAACCACGTTCTTGTGTCCAACCTTTAAAATCTTTTTGTGTGATTTTATTTGGATAATTTAAAATAGGATGATTTGGATTTAATATACGTACTTCAGCATTTTCATCGGTAACTCTATCTCTAGAAAGCTTTAAATCGAAAGGCGCAATTTTATTTACTTTTAATCTGTAACTGGTATTGTATTGCACAATCATATTTCCGCCATCGGCAACAAAATCGAATAAAATTTGTTGTTTATATCTAAGGTCTTCAACAATATTATAAGCTCTTATTCCAACTACAACAGCATCAAATCTACTTAAGGTTTCAGCATTAATATCTTCTGGTTTTACAATTATAACATTATAACCAATTTGTTGTAAACTTTCAGGAACCACATCGCCAGCACCTTTTATATAAGCAATATTTTCACCTTTCTTTTTAATATCTAAACGAATAATTTTGCTTTCGCTTGGTAATAAAACCGTTTGAAACGGAATATGCTCATAATCGATTTCAATAAGTTTTTTGGTGTATATTTTATCACCAATATGAACCATTGGTGTAATTAATCCTTCGCTTTGATTTTTTGGTGGAATTACAGTAAACGTCAAGATTTGTTCTTGCCCTTTTTTATCAATAGTAACCTTTTGGTTTTCAGGATAAATACTCCAATCTTTAGGATGCGCAATTTGAACAAAACCATTTAAACTATCTCGTCCGGCTTTTACAACTACCGAGATATCACGTTGATTATTGTTTTCGAAAATGATAACATTTTCGATTATTTCTGCTGATGCTTCTGGAATAATTTCAAATGGACGATATAATTCGCCTTTGTCTGGTTTTGAATGTCTGTAAATTACTGGTTTTCTAAAAGTGATTTTATAACCGTTAATTTTTAAATTGAAGTTTACTACAACAGTTCGTGGTGTTTCAGGATTGCCTATTAACCCTTTGTTATCAACACGATACATGCCTATTGTTCCTTTTTTATCTAACCAATACGGTGTGCTATATCTTTCTTCTGATGAAATATAATATTCTGTTTCAAAGTTTTGTTTTTCATTTGATGGAAGCATTAAGTTTTTTTGAATGTTAGTTCCGTTCCATAACATCAAACTTTCAATAGATATTGAATTGTCACTTCTATTTAATGCTTCAATTTTAATTTTAACGTATTGATTTAAAGCACTTGTTGGATGTTCAGCAGAAGCTTCCAAATACAATCCAGCACACATTTCTATAATAGATTCTAACGCTTTTGATTTTTGAGTTTTCCAATGCTCGTCTTCTATATTTTGTAACAACTTATAAGCTTCAATAAGTTGAGAGATGTGTGTTGAGGGGGTATTAAAATTGAAATTATTTTCTACTTCATATAAAATATCACCAATGGCTTGTCCGCCTTTTACTCGATTCCAAGAGGTGTCAATGCCAGCAAACACGTTGTTATTATCTGTTAAAGCATCACCTTTTAAAAGCTCAATATACTCAGTTTGTGAACCTCTTTGCGTTAATCTACCAAATCCTTGGCATAAATGACTACTACTAGCCAAAGATGCTACCTCGTTATTTGATAAGCCTTTTAGTGGATAATACACACCAATATTAAAGCTAATCATATTGCTTTTATTAACTTTTTCGAATGCTTCTCTACTACCATAACGCCACCAACTCGTATTATAAAACAAGCGTTTTGGTTGCCACAGACTAGTCCGTTTTAGTTGAGTAGGATATGCAGAATTATTGTTTGCTAAATCGAAAGCTTCCATACTTAACATCGCAGAACTTGTATGATGACCATGCGTTTTTCCGGCTCTTCTATGGTCAAAACGATTAATAATAACATCTGGTTTAAATTGTCTGATAGCTAAAACCACATCACTTAAAACTTCATTTTTATTCCAAATTTCTAAAGTTTCATCTGGATGTTTAGAATATCCAAAATCGTTTGCTCGTGTAAAAAATTGTTCTCCACCATCAATACGTCTTGCAGCCAATAATTCTTGGGTTCTTATAACTCCTAAAAGCTCTCTTATTTCTGGTCCGATAAGGTTTTGTCCGCCATCACCACGTGTTAACGATAAATATCCAGTTCGGGCTTTTTCGTGGTTAGACATGTACGATATTAATCGTGTGTTTTCGTCATCAGGATGTGCTGCAATATATAACACCGAACCTAAAAAATTAAGCTTCTGTACAGATTCGTAAATCTCAGAAGATGAAGGTGTTTTGGGTTTTTGGGCTTGTAAAAATGAAAATGAGAATAGTAATATAAAAGAATAGTATATAGACCTTTGCATAAGTGTTTGATTAGCTAACACTCAAATATAGCAAAGTAAAATAGTGATAAAGGAGGTTTTAATGTTTCTTTAACTTAAAATTAATGTTTTAACATTCTAGTATTATAAATTGCTTTTTTCTGCCAAAAAAATTAAAGTTTTATACACCAAATGCACAGGCAAGCCCATAACATTAAAATAAGAGCCTTCAATATTTGTAATTCCAATTTGTCCAATCCACTCTTGAATGCCATAAGCACCAGCTTTATCAAATGGTTTACAGGTTTTTATATAGTATGAAATTTCATCATCAGTTAAATCTTTAAAAGTAACTTTTGTGATGTTGTGTATTGTTTTTTCGGAGTTAATTGTAGTGAAGCACACCGAAGTAATAACTTCATGCGTAGTATTACTTAACGATTTTAAAATATTGAATGCATCATCTTCATCTTTTGGTTTTCCTAAAGCTTCATTATTATGCCAAACAATGGTATCGCTTGTAATTAAAATATCGTTTTCTTTTAATTCATCTTTAAAAGGAAGTGCTTTTAATTGTGCTAAATAATTACTGATTTCGAAATGTGTTAGTCGTGGGGGATATTCTTCCTTTACTGGTTTCAATCTAATTTCAAAATCTAACCCTAAATTTTTAAAGAATTCTTGTCTTCTTGGAGAACCTGAAGCTAGAATTATATTGAAATTTTTAAGTTTTTCGTTTAGCATTATCATAGTAGAATATACTTATATAAAAGTAGAGAAAGTATTCCGAAAAACATGACTAATTTTAGCATACTACTAATATGATGATGTTCTTTTTTAGTTTTTGCACTAAAGGCTTTAATACTAATATAAATAAGAGGTGCAATAATAAAAACTAAAAAATAGATGACCGCAGTTAAGTTTGTGTATAAAGAATTTATGGTATAATACGCTATTGTAAATAAAGGGATAAGTGTTAAAACAAAAAGCACATAGGAGGCTCTTTCTCTACCAATGGCAATAGGTAAGGTGTTCATTTCCGCCTTATAATCGCCATCAATATCTTCAATATCTTTTGCTATTTCTCTGATGAGATTTAAAATGAAAGCCATCAACGCATAGTCTAATATAATTTTGAAAAAGGTTAATTGTGTTAGCCTGTTTTCGGGTGTTAACGTTGGGAGTAATTCGAATATTCCAACAATAATAATACTTAATGCGACTAAAATTGATACAACAATATTACCAATTAAAAGCGTGCGTTTTAAATAGGTTGCATAGATATAAAGTAAGGCTGAAATAATTACGAAAAGCGAGAAAAAAGCATTTTTATCAACACTATTTGATAAATAATAACCAATACCAACACCAATTATATTTAGAATGATAAAAAGATTATAAGCTGTTTTTTCTGAAATACTATTACCGATAATTATCTTGTTGGGCTTGTTTACAAAATCGGTTTCAATATCATAAATGTCATTTATAATATTACCTGCTGCTGCAATACAAATAGTTGCTGTAATTAAAAGAGAAATACCTAAAGCATCTAAACCAAAGGTTACTCCAAAAGGTTCTAAAAAAGCATATTTAATAAGCAATTGCACAAGTGCAATCATTAGTAAGTTTTTCCAGCGAATGAGGTTTAAGAAGTTCAAAAAATAGTTGTTAAGTTATTATTTAATTTGAAGTATTGTCTACGTTAATCATACTTCGCATCAAAATTTCCATTCCATTTTCCTTGTACTTTCATTACTTGTTCAATTACATCACGAACAGCACCTTTACCGCCTTTTTTATGCGAAATATATTTAGAAATAGCTTTGATTTCTGGAACAGCATCTTGTGGACAACAGGGTAAACCTATTTGTTTCATGACAGGGAAATCAGGAATATCATCTCCCATATAAAGTACATTTTTTGGTTTAATGTTGGTTGCTTTTAAATAGTCATTCAACTGTTCGATTTTATTGTGAGCACCTAAATAAATATTTTTGATACCCAATCCTTCTAAGCGTAAACGAACGCCTTCGTTACTTCCTCCAGAAATAATACACATATTAAAACCGTTATTAATGGCTGTTTTTAACGCATACCCATCTTTTACATTCATTCTACGAAGCATATCACCATTGTTGTCAACCAAAACGCTGCCATCTGTAAGTACACCATCAACATCAAAAATAAAGGTTGTTATATATTCTAGGTATTCTTTATAACTTCTTTCTTCCATGTGTACGTTGTATTGATGCGGTTAGTAATTCGTAAATATCTTTATGATGCTGATTATCTAGCTGTTTTAAATGCTTTCTAATTGTTTTTTTGTCGTTACGTTTTGCGGGGCCAGTTTGGGCTTTATAAGGCGATAAGTCTTGAACCTTTTTTGCGGTTTCTAAAATAAGTGGCTTTAAAATATCGAATTCTGCACCTTGAGATTCTGTAATTTCATGTCCAATTCTATAGAGTTGATTAGTAAAATTGTTAACCACAACAGCCGCCAAATGTAATATTTTACGTTGGTCGCTATTTACACGATGTGTTTTACAACCTAGAGCAATTCCTAATTTTTTTAAAAGCTGATAATCTGGTTTATGAATGGTTTCTATGCAAATTGGAACAGTTGTAAAATCTAATTTGGCATCTTTAGAAAATGTTTGTAAAGGATAGAATACACCCCGTTTGTGTTTCATATCTATATCATAAATACCAACACTACCAGAAGTGTGTACAACCAATCTATCTTTAAAATGGAGTTGTTTCGTTAAATCGAAAACTGCATCATCGCTTACAGCTAAAATATAAACATCAGCATCAACAAGTTTCGATAAATCATCAATTATTTCAACTTGATTTTTGTGTTTGCTAATAGTATCTAATGTTCTATTATACCATTGGTTTATAGTAACATGTTCTGCATTATTAAAAGCCTTAAATAAATGTGAAGCAACATTTCCTGCGCCAAGTAAAACAACTGAAATCATATTGCTAAAATAGGTAAGAATTGTGATAAATAAAAGCACATTATTGTATCTTTGTTTACTATGGAAAAGCATGATATTAAAACCCGAGAAGATGTATTTTTATTAGTGTCTTCGTTTTATGTAAAGGTTAGAAAAGATGAAACTTTAGGACATTTTTTTAATGATGCCATTAAAGATTGGGATGCACATTTAGAGAACTTAACTACATTTTGGGAATCTAGTTTGTTTTTAAAAACAAGATATTTAGGAAACCCTTTAGAAGCACATGCTAAAGTTGATAAGGATAATAATAATTCGATTACCGAATTGCATTTTGGCATTTGGTTAAATCTTTGGTTTCAAACTATTGACGAACTTTTTGAAGGTGATTATGCTGAAAATGCAAAACGTCGCGCCAGAAAAATGGGCACATTTTTATACTTAAAAATCTTTGAAGCAAGACAAAATCAATCTTAACCGTTATTGTAAATGAAATAAAATGAAGTGTGACAATCTGTTACTTTTGTATTTTAATTTTAAAGATTACCACGTTGTTCAGATTACTATCTGAACTTCCTCGTAATGACAACATAATTACTTAAATTTGCACAACCTTAAAAAGGTGTTATTATGCTAGATAAACTTGCCAAAATTCTTTTTTCCACCCGTCTTACCGCCTTTCTATTTATTGCTTTTGCCGTTGCTATGGCAACAGGTACTTTTTTAGATGTAGGACAAGATACTTCGCCAACACCTTATACCAGGAATTTAATTTATAATGCGTGGTGGTTTGAAACTATTATGGTGTTTTTTGTAATTAATTTTTCAGGAAATATTTTTAGGTTCAGACTTTACAAAAAAGAAAAATGGGCAACATTAATACTTCATTTAGCATTCATTTTTATTTTATTAGGCGCATTTATTACTAGATATGTGAGTTTTGAAGGTATGATGGCCATTCGAGAAGGCGATACTGAAAACACTTTTCTATCAAGTAAAACATATATTACAACTTACATTGATGGCGATTATTTGATTGATGGAGTTGCACAACGTTTACCAGTTGAACGCGTAGTAGATTTTTCAAAACGATTAGATAATAAGTTTAAAATTGAAACAAAATATAATCAGCAACCCGTAACTATTGAGTTAGAAAAATTTATCACTGGAGCGGAAGAAGATATTATTCCAAACGAAAAAGGTGAAGCCTATTTAAAAGTTGTTGAAGCTGGAGGCAGCGGTCCACACAATCACTTTTTAAAAATAGGAGAAGTACAAAGTATTCACAGTATATTATTTGCATTAAATAAACCTACCGAAGGTGCTATAAATATAACATATACAGGCGATTCGCTTAATATTCAATCGCCTTTTGAAGGCGAATACATGACAATGGCTACAATGGCAAAAGGGAAACTAGTAAAAGATAGTTTACAGCCATTAATATTACGCTCACGATATATTATCGGGAATATGCAAATGGTATTTCCTAAACCAGTAGTAAAAGGCTTTTTTGATATTGTACAAAAATCTAAAATATTAAAAAATGATGAAGATGGAGTTGTTCTTAAAGTAACTACTAATGGCGAAACTAAAACCGTTGGATTGCTTGGTGGTAAAGGAACAAATAGTGCATTTAAACAAATTAAAGTTGGCGGATTAGATTTTGCTTTTAAATATGGTTCTAAAATTCTAGAGCTACCTTTTCAAATAAAGTTGAATGATTTTGAGGCAGAACGTTATCCAGGAACAGAACGAGGCTATTCAGCATATTCGAGCGAAGTCACTATTTTAGATGAGAATGAAGGTGATTACGATTACAAAATTTTCATGAATAATATTTTAGACCATGGTGGTTATCGTTTTTTTCAATCGGGTTTCGACCCTGACGAAAAAGGAACAATTCTATCTGTAAATCACGATTATTGGGGAACATTGTTAACCTATTTTGGGTATTTTATGTTGTTTTTTGGTATGCTATCTATTTTGTTTAGTAAGCATTCTCGTTTTGGCGATTTAAAAGCACGACTTAATAGGGTGAAATCAAAAAAGGCGAAACTACTTTCGGTTATATTGTTATGTTTTGGATTGAGTTCGTTTGCACAACAGCATTCTGAAAATGATGGTCACGACCATTCTAAACCAACAAAAGCTCAAATAGATTCTATTTTATCAGCTAACATAACTCCGAAACCGCATGCCGATGAGTTTGGACATTTAGTTATTCAAGATTTAAGTGGTAGAATGATGCCTGTAAATACGTATGCATCAGAAATGCTTCGTAAATTAAGTAAAAGTGATACTTATGAAGGTTTTGATGCTAACCAAATATTTCTATCTATACAAGAAAGTCCTGCGCTTTGGTATAACGTACCAGTTATTTATTTAAGACCAAAAGAAACAGATTCATTACGAGAAATTATAGGAGTAAATAAAGAAGATAAACATTTTGCTTTAATCGATTTTTTAAATGAAGATGGCACTTATAAATTAGAACCTTATTTAGATGATGTTTATAGTGTTAATGTTCCAAACGGGTATCAAAAAAAGATTAAAGAAACCGACCAAAGAGTTAGGTTAATGTTTAATACAATTGAAGGTGCATCATTAAAAATATACCCTATACCTAATGATGAAAATAACAAATGGATTTCTACTAACGATTATAGACACGGTAATTTTAAAATTGAAGATTCGCTTTATAGTAATTTTGTAAAAAATGGCTTCCGAGCATATTTGTATACGCTTAATAATGCAAAAGAAACAGGTGATTTTGCTGAAGCTTCAAAGCTTTTAGAGGCTTTCAAAAAAACGCAACATCAATACGGAACTGATGTAATGCTGAGTGATGATAAAGTGAAAACGGAGATTTTATACAACAAATACGATATTTTCAAAAAGCTATTTAGCTGGTATATGTATGCGGGTACTTTGCTGTTTGTTATATTAATTATTCAAATTTTTAAAGATAGAAGTAAAGCTATAAACGTAACCATTAGGGTATTCAAATGGATTATTTTAGGGGTATTTATTTTACACACAGCAGGCTTAATTACACGTTGGTATATATCGGGTCACGCCCCTTGGAGTGATGCCTACGAATCTATGATTTATGTGGCTTGGGCAACGATGTTATTCGGTTTAGTTTTCGGAAGGAAAAGTGATTTAACCATTGCATCTACAGCATTTGTAACATCTATGATTTTAATGATTGCACATTGGAATTGGATGGATCCAGCCATTGCAAACCTGCAGCCTGTATTAAATAGTTATTGGCTCATGATTCATGTAGCTGTAATTGTTGGTAGTTATGGTCCGTTTGCATTAGGTATGATATTAGGTGTTGTTGCTTTATTTCTTATGATTTTTACCAATGAAAAGAATAAAGAAAAAATGTATCTCAATATAAAAGAGCTAACTATAATTAACGAAATGTCTTTAACCGTTGGATTAGTTATGCTTACCATAGGGAACTTTTTAGGAGGTATGTGGGCAAACGAAAGTTGGGGACGTTATTGGGGTTGGGATCCAAAAGAAACTTGGGCACTTATTAGTATTATGGTGTATGCATTTGTAATTCATATGCGACTTATTCCTGGACTTCGTAGTCGTTGGTTTTTCAACTTAATGTCTATCGTAGCATTTGCAAGTATTTTAATGACTTATTTTGGAGTTAATTTTTACTTAGCAGGACTGCATAGTTATGCTAGTGGCGACCAAATAGTAAGTGTGAAGTTTATTGGTATTGCTTGTGCTATTGTTGTTGTTTTAGGCTTTTTCGCATACAGAGGTTATTCGAAGTATTATAAGAAATAGTTTTATGGCAAAAACAGGTCGAGAAAAAAATACAAAAAATAAAGGGAAGCATTCTAAGTTAATGGCTCAGAAAAAGAACAAGAAAAGGTCTGAGGTAGCTTTACGAAAAGAACGTTTAAAAGCGATTATACAAAAATCAAAAGAGCAAAAAGAATAGCATATTTAGAAGTTTCAAATTAATAGTGGTACTTTTATAGTATAATTCCTTCCTAAGAATTCATTAGCACTTTAGTATAACCTTTAAAAACTAAAACTATGCCATGGTATAATGACCTTAGACCCGTATCAGACGATGGGAAAATTGATTATTCACTTGTCTTTCCAAAATTAAAAAACACCGAACGTAAACGTATTATTAAGGATATTCTTGACTTAAGAATTGATCTTACAAACAAAGTCCCTGAAAAGAATAGCGACCGTAGTTTATTACTTGCCAGTTGGAATATTAAAGAATTTGGGCACTTAAAAGAACGTATTGCAGATTCGTATTTTTTTATTGCAGAAATTATAAATCGATTTGATATTGTTGCAGTTCAAGAAGTGAAATCTAAGTTAGACGACCTTTTTATTATCATGCGTCTTTTAGGGAAAAACTGGAGCTATATTATTACTGATATTACCGAAGGTGTTGATGGAAACAAAGAACGTTTTGCGTATGTTTTTGATACCAGAAAAGTAAAACCATCTGGACTTAGCGGAGAAATAGTGCTTTGGAATGATTTAACTAAAAATTCAATTGTTAAGCAGTTAAAACGCACGCCAGCAATTACAGGTTTTAAAGCTGGTTGGAAATCGTTTTCACTTATTAATGTGCATTTGCAACCTAAAAAAGAAGCTGATGATATTCGTAAAGAAGAAGTTAGATTACTTATGGAAGCCATTAAAGAAAAGCTTCATAAAAAACACTTTTGGAATGAAAATTTAATTTTATTAGGTGATACAAATTTATATAAAACGGATGATGGTATAGTCGATTTAATAAATAATGCAGATTTTGTTGAAGCTGATGGTTTAAATGATAAAGTAACAAATGTGAGTGAAACAGAGGTTTATGACCGTATTTTCTTGAATGTTAATCAAACATATTTTCATTTAGAAAAAGATGATAACGGAAAAGAAATAGGTGATGTTTATAAACCTTTTGATGCCGTTTATACCGAAGCTAAACGAAGTTTGTATCATGCATATATGCTACTTCATAAAGACGACCCAACAACCTTAGTTGACGATGCTGCTTTTAAATCATACTTCCATAGATATTGGAAACGGAATCAAATTTCTGACCATAATCTAGTTTGGATAGAGATTACAATCGATTCTACAGATGAATTTTTAACTAGTAAATTAAGCTAGATTTTAGTTTGAAAACAGCTTTTTAACCTTGTTATATGCAATGTCTTTAAAGTCTGATATAACTTTATTGGCAGTTGAATAGTCTTGATTTTTTGAATGAAAACTATCAAAGCCAACACAGAAAATATGGGCAGCATTAGCGGCTTTTATGCCATTTGTAGAATCTTCAATTACAAAGCATTTATTTCTTTCAAAACCTGAGGCTTTTGCTGCATTAATAAAAATTTCTGGATGAGGTTTAGATGCTTTTAAATCGGCGCCACTTAGTTTGGCAACAAAATATGGATTCAAATTAAAGCGTTCAAAAATTCTATTAATATTAGGCATTGATGCTGAAGATGCTAACACTAAAGTTAATCCGTTTTTGTGATAACCTTTTATTAAATCGAAAACGCCATCAATAAGTTTAAAACTCATATCGTTGTCAAACAAATATTTAAAGTGCTTTCGCTTTAAAGTTACTAATGTTTCAGGAGTTGCATCTAGTTTAAATTCGTCACATAAACGTCTACAAATTTTAAGCGTAGTTTGCCCAGTAAATGATTCGTATAGCTCGTTAGAAATTTTAATATTTACATCATCAAACATTTTATGATATGCTTTGTGATGTAAAGGTTCGCTATCTACAATCACACCATCCATATCAAAAATAACAGCTTTAAGCATATTTAATTTTTTTTGTGCTAAGATATAATAGAAGGCTTATAGAATGCAATTAAATATGTAATTTTGAATTTTAAATCTATAGCTATCAAAACAAATACAAATTTTCACTCAAAAAACAAGTATAAATTAGGATATGATTTAGATGCGTTGTGTAAAATACATTCAGATTTAATACCTTTTGTATTTGTAAATAAATACGAAACAAAAACCATTGATTTTGCAAAGCCAGAAGCCGTAAAAGCACTTAATACAGCTTTATTAATTAAGTATTATAATATTAAGTTTTGGGAATTTCCAGATAATAACTTATGCCCGCCAATTCCAGGACGTGTAGATTACATTCATCATATAGCTACTTTGCTGAAGAACTCTAAAATTAATGATAACATAAGTGTTTTAGATATTGGGGCAGGTGCAAGCTGCATTTATCCTATTTTAGGAAACTCTGAATATAATTGGAATTTTGTGGGAACTGATATTGATGAAAAATCTTTGCAATATGCTCAAAAAATTATTAATAAAAATGAATTAAGTAATTCTATTACTTTACGACTACAATCAAATAGCTCACAAATATTTAAAGGTGTTTTAAATGAAACGGATGCGTTTTCAGTTTCAATATGCAATCCGCCATTTTACAAATCTGAAGAAGAAGCTTTAGAGTCAACAACTCGAAAATTAAAGGGTTTAAATAAGGCAGAAGGTAAGCCAGTTAGAAACTTTGCGGGAACACACAGCGAGCTATGCTATAAAGGCGGTGAAAAAGCCTTTATTCATAATTATTTATATGAAAGCTCTTTGTATAAAAATCAATGTATTTGGTTTACAACTTTGGTGTCTAAAAAAGATTTAGTAAAAGGTATGTATGTGTCTTTAAAAAAGTTAGGAGCTACCAATATAAAAACCATTAATATGGGACACGGCAACAAAACATCGCGTATTGTAGCGTGGACTTTTAAGTAATTAACGTCATTTCGAAGAGTTTTTCACGACGTGGTAATCTGCCCGTTATTAATTTAAATACATATTAAAATTACTTTTTATTGACGTT
>CAZLXG010000016.1:25099-36643 GCA_964563585.1 uncultured Flavobacteriaceae bacterium
GTAATCTGCCCGTTATTAATTTAAATACATATTAAAATTACTTTTTATTGACGTTTTATTTATGAGGTTGCTTCGTTGCACTCGCAATGACGTTATATGTTATTCTTCTTTATATGATTTGTTTTAATGAAAATACCAATTTGTAATCGGTGTAAATTCAATTTGTTTTTTTTCTGATTTAAATATCCAATTTGAATATTACTAGATTTGGAAATATTAATACCTAAAGCACTATAGAATCTGTTTTCGGTATTTATATCATTTTCTATAGTTGATAGAATTTCATTATTTAAACGAATAAATAAGTTTTTATTTAGCTTGATTTTTGTTCCAATTCGGTAACGCAATCGATGACTTGTTTTGTTTGATTCTGGTTTATTAAAAAATCGTTGTTCCGTTCTAAACCGATGATCTATAGAGAGTGTTTTTATTTTGTGTTTGAACGCAATTTGTTCATATAACCGATTTTCAAAAGTGTGAGCTGTATTTGTGTTGTAACCACTATCAATGTCTGCAAAACCATAAGATATGGTTACCGTAAATTTTGATGAAATATGATAATTTATTCCTGTGTTTAATAATAAGAAATTAAAGTTTTCACCAATTTCATATTGCCATATTTGTGCATAGGTGTTAATGCTTATTTTTTCAGAAACTCGATGGTTACCTGAGTAGGTAAGCCATGTTCCAGTTTTGTTTTCAGGGCTAGATTGGGCACAAGAAATTGTAATGCTAAGACTAATAATCAAAGCGATATAATACTTCATTAGTATATATTAGAATGAAAAATAAAGGGAGTTCTAAAAAGAACTCCCTTTAATAAGAACCTATTAAAAGTGTTCGTGTAAGTGATGATGTTCATCAATTAATGGCCCACCTTCAATAATTTGTTCAGATGCTTGATGAGAAAATTTTTCAAAATTTAAGTGGAATGAGTGAGCTAATTGAATAGCTTTACCCACATAAGCACCTTTTTGTAACCAAGTATTCATTGGGTCTAATATTTCTGTTGGAACACCTGGGCAATATTTAGGCATGTGTAATCCGAAAATAAAATTTTGATCGTAATCTACTTCATCTAAGTCACCATTAAGTATTGCAGTAATCATTGCTCTTGTATATTTTAATTTTATACGAGAACCAACTCCGTAAGGTCCAGCACTCCAACCTGTGTTAATTAGCCAAACATTTACTCCAGCTTCTGTCATTTTTTTACTTAACATTTCACCATAAACCGTTGGGTGTAAAGGCATAAATGGTTCGCCAAAACAAGCTGAGAATGATGGTACAGGTTCTGTAATACCAGCTTCGGTTCCTGCAACTTTTGCAGTATAACCAGAAATAAAGTGGTATGCAGCTTGACCAGGCGTTAGTTTTGATACTGGAGGTAAAACTCCAAAAGCATCACAGGTTAAGAAAAAAATATTTTTAGGATTATTAGCATATAAAGTTTCTTGAATATTATTAATATGATAAATTGGATAACTTACACGTGTGTTTTGTGTAATGCTAAAATCTTCATAATCTGGTTCGTTATTATCTTTTAATACTATGTTTTCAAGTAAAGCACCGGGTTTTATAGCTCTAAAAATGTCTGGTTCTTTTTCTTCTGATAAGTCAATCACTTTTGCATAACAACCACCTTCAAAGTTGAAAATAGTATTATCTGCAGTCCAACCATGTTCATCATCGCCAATTAATTTTCTGTCTGGGTCTGCAGAAAGTGTTGTTTTTCCTGTACCTGATAATCCAAAGAAAATTGCAGTATCTCCTTTTTTACCAACATTAGCAGAACAGTGCATTGGTAACACATTTCTTTCTACAGGTAAAATTAAATTTAAAGCAGAGAAAATACCTTTCTTTATTTCGCCTGTGTAAGCAGATCCACCAATTAAAGCTATTTTTTCAGTGAAGTTTATAACTGAAAAATTACCTTGACGAATACCATAGTCACTAGGGTTTGGGCAAACATAATCTGGAGCGCAAAGCACTAACCAATCTTCATTAAAATTTTCTAATTCTTTTTCACTAGGTCTTAAAAACATATTAAAAACAAACAGGTTAGACCATGGTAATTCGGTAACTGTTCTAATATTAGTTTTAAATTCTGGCTCGGCACATACGTAACCATCTCTAATATAAATTTCTTTTCCAGAAAGGTAGTTAGTTACTTCATCCTTAAGTTTGTTAAAGTTCTCTGATGAAATAGGTTTATTTACTTTTCCCCACCAAACTTTATCACTAGTATATTCATCTTTTACAATAAAACGATCTTGTGGAGACCTTCCTGTAAATTTTCCAGTATTAATTGCTAAAGTACCGTTTGCTGTTTCTTTACCCATTCCTTTATCAACTGTAATTTTCTGAAGTGTTTCAGGTGATAAATTCCAATGTGCATTGACATCTTTTAAACCATACTGTCCTAAATCTGTATTAGTTTTTGATTTATTCATTTTGATTTCATTTTTAAAGGTTCCTATTAATAATTTTATTTAAAATGGCCATATTATTGGCACGAGTATTAGTGTAATAATGAAAAACATAAGAAGTAAAGGTGCTCCTACTTTTAAGTAGTTTATAAATTTATATCCACCAGCTGTCATAACCATAGCATTGGTTGTAGTGCCTATTGGTGTTAAAAAAGCGGTTGAAGCACTTACTGCTACTACAATCATAAAAGGTTCGGGTGATAGATTTAATGACCCTGCTGCTAATATGGCTATCGGTGCCATTAATACAGCTGTAGCAGAATTATTGATAACTTGACTAAATGTTGTGGTTAGCAGAAATATGCCTCCTAATAGTAGTATTGGATGTACAGAACCCAAATATTTTACTAATTCGTTGGCTATAACTTGTGCAGTACCAGTTTTTTGTAAAGCAATACCCATTGGTATCATCGCTGCAATCATAACTATACTGCTCCAGCTAATACCTTTATATGCTTTTGATATTGGTACACAGCCTGTTAATAGAATGATTCCTGCTGAAATTAAAGCAGCTATTGCACCTGGCACAACTTTAAAAACCATAAAGCCAATCATTAATAACAATGCTCCTAAAGCGATATATGATTTTGAATTAAGGCTTTCAACATTTTTAGCCATTCCTTCAGGACTGCCACATATTACTAAGTTTTCGTGTTGTTTTTTTAAATCGTCAATATGTTCCCAAGTACCACGAATTAAAAAGGCATCACCAACTTTTACATTAATTTCTTTTTCTAGTAGAGGTTTATTGTTTCTTGAAGCTGCTAATAATTGTATACCATATCTTTTAAAGTATTCGCCTAATTTATATTTTCTTCCAACTAAAATAGAATTTGGGTTTACTATAACTTCGGTCATTCCAACCTCTTGATTTATAAGATTGTGCTTCAACTCATCTGTAATAGGCTCTAAAGGTAGAAGACCTAATCTAAAAGTTATCATTAGTTTATTAATAGCTTCAGTTTCACCTTTTACAGTTATAATATCATGATAAAATAACTCGGTTGATTGATTAGGGAATTCTTCAAAAGCATGAATGCCTTTCAATACGTTTGGATGTCTTCTTTTTATTCGAATAATGGTTATCCCATATTCTTTTTTTAATTGCCAATCTTCAATTTTGGTATTAATAAGTGGTGATAACGACCTGATACGTAATCTGTAATAATCATCATTAATTTTATAAGCTTCAATCCATTTATGTAATGTGGTTTCAATATTTACAGGCTTATTATTTGTCTTGTTTTTTGGTAATAATTTATATCCTATATATCTAAAATATAGTATAGCAACTATTAGTAATGGAATACCAATAAGTCCAAATTCAAAAAATGAAAATTCTTCAAATCCAGCATCGACTAAAGCATTGCTAGCAATAATATTTGGTGGCGTACCAGTAAGTGTTAATAAACCACCTGTGTTAGAGCCAAAAGCAACTGGCATTAGCATTTTTGATGGTAGCGTGCCAATACTCCAAGCAGACGAAATAGTAAGTGGCATTAAAGTAGCTACGGTTCCTGTATTACTTACAAAACCGGATAAAACACCTGCGCCCAAAGTTATAATTACAAGTAGTTTAGGTACACTTTTTCCTGCCCATTCTACAAATTTCTTACCAGCCATAGCTGTCCAGCCTGTTTGGGCAATACCTTCTCCAATTATAAAAAGAGCAGCAATCATAATTACTGTTGGGTTGCTAAATCCACTTAAGGTTTCTTTAGTATCTAAAATCCCTGTTAAAAACAGGCTTATCATAGAAATTAGCGCTACAATATCTGGTGTAAATTTTCCCCAGATAAAGAGACTAATTATTATAACTAAAATGAAAAGCATTAAATACATAATATTTTATAATTGTTTATTAGTTTTGATTTATACAATAGATTATATTCATATGACATATTGTTTGTTTTAATTATATGATAAAGTTACTATTGATAGGGTTGATGATTTATGACGAATGTCATATTTTTACACCTCTAATAACTTTTTAATTATTATTATAATCAGCCATAAAATAATAGAGATAATGTTTGCGAAAACGTATTCGTAATATTGAGTTTTTAAGTAATTCGGTTCTTTTTTATAAATTTAGATTTTAAAAATAAATAAACATAGATGAAATTAGATATTTTGGCTATTGGAGCACATCCAGATGACGTAGAATTAGGTTGCGGAGCTACCATTGCAAAGGAAATTGCAAACGGTAAAAAAGTAGGTGTAATTGATTTAACTCGTGGCGAATTAGGTACTCGTGGTACAGCAGAAACTAGAGGTGTTGAATCTGAAAATGCTGCCGAAATACTTGGGGTTTCAGTTAGAGAAAATATGGGGTTTGCTGATGGCTTTTTTATTAATGACAAACAGCATCAAATTGAAATTATTAAAATGATTCGCAAATACAAACCAGAAATTGTTATTTGTAACGCGATAGATGATAGACATATTGACCACAGTAAAGGAAGTAAATTAGTAAGTGATGCTTGTTTTTTAAGTGGACTTATTAAAATTGAAACTGAAGTAGAAGAGGCATCACAAGAACCATGGAGACCAAAGCATGTATATCATTATATACAATGGAAAAATATAGAGCCCGATTTTGTTGTTGATGTTTCTGGGTTTATGGCTGTTAAAATAAAATCTGTTTTAGCATATAAAACACAGTTTTATGATGAAACTAGTAAAGAGCCTGAAACACCTATTTCTAGTAAAAATTTTACTGATAGTATTGAGTATAGAGCTAGAGATTTAGGGCGTTTAATAGGCGTAAAGCATGCAGAAGGTTTTACAGTTGAACGTTATGTGGCTGTAGATAGTTTATATGATTTAAAATAGTTTGAAAATATTATAAAAGTCTTTGTAGATAAGATTGAAATAAATTACATTTGCACACGCATTAAAAATGCAAGTTACATGGTGGTTGTAGCTCAGTTGGTTAGAGCATTGGTTTGTGGTACCAAGGGTCGCCGGTTCGAATCCGGTCTTCCACCCAAAAAGTAAAAGCCTTTCAAGAAATTGAAAGGCTTTTTTTGGTTAGTATAGTTTAATACTGTTTATTTTGGTTGAGTAACAAATTCATTTTTATGTTCTCGAATATATTTGATTCTTAACTCACTTATTTTTTCAATTTCTCCTAAACTGTAAAATTCACTATCTAAACTGTTTAAAGGGGTTTCTTTATATGATTCACTAAAACCTTCAATAGTTCCATTATCAAATTTCAGCCATTTTAGCATATTGTCCACTTGAGTTAAAATAGAATTGATTAAATCCACCGTTATATACTTTTCCTTCAATTATCCAAGTTGACCAAAATAATTGTTGACCGATGGTTAACTTTTGTATGTTTTTCAACTTATTTTTGTAATCATCTCTTATATTATCAAAAATTACTTTTTATCAACCACAATTCTCTCATCACGGTTTGCCAATTCCCAAGCGGTATGGAAAACCAAACGTGTACGAGTTTCTAATAAATCGTATTCAATTTTATCTGGAGTATCCGATGGTCTATGATAATCGGCATGCGTACCATTAAAATAAAATATTACTGGAATGTTATTTTTTGCAAAATTATAATGGTCTGAACGATAGTAAAAACGATTTGGGTCGTTTTCATCATTATAAGTATAATCAAATTCCATTTTAAAGTATTTTTCGTTTATTGCTTCGGAAATATTGTGTAGTTCTGTGCTTAACTTATCAGCTCCAATTAAGTACAAATAGTTTCTATTGTCTTCATGTTTTGGGTCTACACGACCAATCATATCAATATTTAAATCAGCCACAGTATTTGCTAGTGGGAAAATAGGGTCGACATCTGCGTAATATTTAGAACCAAATAACCCAATTTCTTCAGCTGTAACGTGTAAAAATAGTATAGAACGTTTAGGCCCGTTTCCTTTATCAGCGGCAGCTTTAAAAGCTTCTGCAATTTCTAAAACAGCAACAGTACCAGAACCATCATCATCTGCACCATTATTAATGTCTCCGTTTTTTGAAATTCCAATATGGTCTAAATGCGCAGATATAACTATAATTTCGTCTGGTTTTTCTGTGCCTTTTAAAAAGGCTACTACATTTTCTGACGATGCTTTTGCTCTACCATTAAAGAATTCTTTTGGGATTTCTTGAAAATAATCACCTTCAGCAATTGGTGATGGTAATCCAATGTTTACATAATGATTTTTTATAAATTCAATAGCTTTTTTCTGTCCAGGTTCTCCAGTTTTTCTACCTTCAAATTCATCTGAAGCATACGTGTAAAGCGCGTCTTTTAATTCGCTTGCGGTAATAGTTTTAGCATATTCTAAAACAGTGTCTGCATTGTTTTTTGTTGTTGATTTCTCTTGAGAAGTACCACATGCTACTACTAAAAAACCAGTGCATAAAAGGAATGTTATTTTTTTCATTTGATTAATTTATTTTAAAATACGATATTACAAAAATGATTTGTTAAACGATTAGTTTTCAATCTATTTTAACAGTTCGTTATCTTCATCTAGTTTTACACGTTCTTTTTGATTGGCTAATTGCCATGCGGTTGCAAAAATGAGTTTGGTGCGTTTTTCTAATAACTCATAATCAATTTTATCTGCTGTATCTGATGGTTTGTGATAATCTTCATGTTCGCCATTAAAGTAGAAAATTACTGGAATTTTATGTTTTGCAAAGTTATAATGGTCTGAACGATAATAATATTGGTTGTGGTCGTTTTCAGCATTATATTTATAGTCTAAACTAATGTTAATATAGCTGTTGTTTACTTTTTCAGATATATAATGCAACTCCTTACTTAATCTATCGGCACCTATTAAGTAAATGTAATTTTTATTGTCTGTATGCCTATTATCAACTCTGCCAATCATATCAATATTAAGATTTGCAATAGTGCTTTTTAAAGGGAAAGCTGGATGTTGTGTGTAATATTCTGAGCCTTGTAAACCAATTTCTTCAGCAGTTAAATGTAAAAAAAGGATGCTTCTTTTTGGACCATTACCTTCTTGTTTTGCTATATTAAAAGCTTGAGCTATTTCCATAACAGCGGAAGTTCCAGAACCATTATCATCTGCACCATTGTTAATTAGTCCATCATCTTTATTTATACCTATGTGGTCAAAGTGACAAGAGATTATCAATAGTTCTTCTGGCTTTTCTGTACCTTCAATATATGCTAAAATATTTTCGGATGCATTAACACCTTTTGGTAAAAAATCTTTTGGAACTATTTGATAATATATGTCATCTCCATATGGTGATTTTATACCTTCGTTTTGGTAATATGTTTTTAAAAATTGTGCTGCTAATTTTTGACCTAGTTCACCTACATTTCTACCTTCAAAAGCATCTGAAGAGAACTGATATAAATGTGTGCTTAATTCTTCCGCCGTAATTGTATTGGCATAATTGACTACAAGTGTACTATCGGTTAATTGAATACTATCTTTTAGGTTTTGGATTTTTGTAGTGTACTTTGTAGTTGCACAAGTACCAACAAACGCAAATGTAAATAGCATGTAAAAGGTTTTCATGTGTCTTAATAGCTGTTTTGGGTACAAATAATCATTCTCTTGAGTCCTAGAAAACTATTGAGAGTTTCATTAAAAATTTACCAAATATAATACAAAAAAATAAGAAAATTCTGTATTATTCAATACTTATACCCTCTATTTCAAGCTCTTAAAAATCAATATCGTCGTCAATCTCTAATTCTTCTAAATCGAGTTCTTCAAGTTCCTCGATAGCTTCTTCTTTTGATGCTTCTTCTTTAATAGTTAATTCTTCAGTATTACTTACTTCGGTTTCACTAAAAACAGCTTTATATGTAGTTAATGCTAATGCACAAATTGTAAGAAAAAATGTGAATTGAATTATTTTTTTTACTTGCCCATTTTTTTTAGATAAATAAAATGCTATTATCCCAAATATAAGTGCTGCAATTGCAGGTATAATTGCTAAGTTAGAAACAGGCAAAACAGATAATATAATTGCTAAAACGGAAGCTATAATTGCTAAAATTGTTAATAGTTTTTTCATCTTATAAGTTTAGTTTTTTAAACCAGTAGCCGATTTAATTTTTAATTCGCCATTACCAACTGGTATTTTAAATTTTCCGTAAACAAGAATCTTATTTTCGTCGGCAGTAAGCCAAACAAAATTACTATTTTTTCCCTGCAATACGTTGGTTTGGTTAGATCCTACAGCTAATTTATAACATTCTTTTCTTCCAATAGCGGTAGAAATAGTTTCCTTGCCTAAGTATGTAATTTGACCTTGAACTTCTTTTCTGTCAAAGATAATTGTAAACGACTTTCTAGTGCCAATACTCATGTTTTTATAGTCAAATAATCTAATTTTATATAAAGTAGTAACTATATCTTTTGTACCAGAATGAATAGTAATATTTTTGTTTTCTACTTGATTGTTTTTTTTCTTTTGAACAGACTTTACCGTTTTTGTTTTATGACTAAACGTATACTTCATATACTTATAATAGCTACCTTCATTAATATCACGCTTATATAAATATGGTGTTAATGTTTTTGGGTTTACATAACTTTCGTATAAATCTCTAATTTTAAAAAAGTTATCCCATTTGCTGTAAGTTGCTGCGGTACATTTTAATCTTAATAAAATAGCTTTCGATGTTTTAACCGAGCTGGTTTGCATAGTAACTTGAGCAATATCAGTTAATATACCAGACATATTATAAGATGCTGTATAAACTAGTTTTTCACCTGGAGCAATGGCATTGTTTTGTGCGCATACATTAAGTGTTAGTATAAAAATTAGTAGGTAAGTTAACCGCATCATAAAATTATATTTATAGATTATTACGTGGTAATAATCATTTATTGTGCCGAAAATACAATGCTTTAAATTATTATGCTAATTTTTTTATCGACTGATATTTGTCATAGTTTTTTTTGAAGCTGTATTATATATTTACTAGATAATATAATTATTTATTGTTATGAAAACCATATTGTTACCCACAGATTTTTCAGAAAATTCAATAAATGCCATTCATTATGCAACGGATTTATTTAAGGATGTACCTTGTGATTTTTACATACTTAATGTGCAAAAAGTATCTTCGTTTATATCGGACAATATGATGCTAGTATCTTCCTCCGCAACCATATATAATAGTATAATTGATGAAGCAAAAAAGTCTATTTCTAATATTATTTCAAATATTGAAGCTAAGTATAACAACAGTAATCATACATTTTACTCTATTGTAGATTACGATAATTTTATTGATTCGATAAATCAAGTTTCTAAAAAACATGAAGTTGATTTAATTGTTATGGGAACAAATGGAGCGTCTGGTTTTGGAAAAATGATTTTTGGTAGTAATACCGTTAGAGTTATGCAGCGATGTAATGTGCCAGTGCTTGCTATACCAAATCATTGTAAGTTTTTAGGACTTAACAAAATAGCATTTACAACCAATCATCAAACACTGTTTAAAGCTGAAGAATTATCTACATTAAACGAATTACTTAAGCTTTACAATCCTAAGTTTAATATTTTACACCTTGCCGACGAAAATCATTTAGCGCAGAAACAAGACGAAAACACTAGTTTTTTTGCTACATATTTTCCAAATGCACAACATGAATATATAGATTCTAATAGTAAAGAAATGTTTAATGCTGTACATGAATTTATAAATTATAATGATATAGAAATGCTTGCAATGATGCACGAAAAACATTCATTTCTAGAACGTTTATTTACACAACACGCTGTAGAAACGTTTGCCTTTAGTATTAATGTCCCGTTTTTGGTACTGTAAAATTTCATTTCAAATAATTTAAAAATTATGGTGTAACATTTTTAAAGATTGTGCGTCAAATAAGTATCAATCAATAAATCACACCATCATGAGACAAGACAAACAGCTTTTAGTAATCGCCCATTTAAGTCAGTTAATTACATTAATTACTGGTTTTGGGAGTTTAATACTACCATTAATCTTTTGGCTTACACAAAAAGAAAAAGTGTATCAAATGGATGCACACGGTAAAAACATTATAAACTTCCAGCTAAGTTTAATAGTATATGCCATTATATGCGTGCCACTAATTTTATTATTTGGTTTAGGCTTATTAGGTTTTATAGTTTTAGGAATCATATCCGTAGTATTTCCCATTATAAATGCAATAAAAGCAAACAATGGCGAAATACCAACATACCCTTTATCTCTTAATTTTATTAGTTAGTTTAATTAGTTGAGATAAACAAAACGCTCACCAATTGGTGAGCGTTTTTTGTTATAAATCTATATGTTTTTTATGGCGTTACCCTTTGGGTCGGGCTTTCCACTATATCTTTTTCTCGTGCCTCAAAAAAGGATGCCGTTACAATCCCTAACGCAGTTGTTCGCTAGCTTAAATTTTAAATCGAAAGTTGTTTTATTTTTGGATAGGTTCGTTTAATGTTGATGTATAAGATTAGTTGCGTGATATAAGCCAACTAATTTAGCAAATACAAACCGAATAGAAAATCCGTGAAGATTTTCGTAAGTAGGCTAGAACTAGCAATAAATTATACACGTCTTAAGTTTACATTTCATAAATTCAATTAATAAACAAGAAAGAACAAAAGAGAGGACTAAGGTTATTTTATACGTGGAAGCCTAGACTTCGTCAACATTGAAAACCCCCTCTCTTTTCTACCTACATTTCGAACAGTTGTTTGAGGCTTTAGACCTCGTTTTTAAGTCGTAGAAAGTAAAGTAGATTGTCCTTTCAAAAAAAAATTCTTATGAATAAAGATACATTATTTTATGGTATAGATATCAGTAAAGATGCCCTAATGTCTATAAAGAGGAGTTTGAAATCTATAGAAAAAGAGCTAAAGTTAAATAACTTAATAAAAGAAGAACATCAAGAATTACTCACATGGGTAGAAAGTATTCCAGGGATAGGAAGGAAAACAGGAATACTATTATTGGTTTTAACAGACGGTTTTGAGCGGTTTAATTCCGCGTCAGAATTATGTTCCTATGCAGGTATAACCCCAGTTATAAGACAAAGCGGGAGTA
>CAZLXG010000017.1:0-20523 GCA_964563585.1 uncultured Flavobacteriaceae bacterium
GTACCTTGGTTAAAATAAGTTAGTTTTTACTTGTTTTTAGCCACAGTTCTTTGTTGCCAGTAATTGTTATTCCACAATGTTAATTTCAACTATGGTCAGCGTAAGTTTTTAATATAGTTTTTTCTTTTTTCAATATCCTCGTCAAACCCATTATATTCTACGTACATATCACAAAGTTTTATAGCTTCTTGATTTTCTCCAATATCTGTACAATGGTCAATTCCATCTAAAATACTCTGTTTATTTCTGATGTCTAATCTATCCATAACCTTAGTTTCTTGAATGTGATTAGTTTTAGATAGAGATTTTTTTGCAGAACTAAATATACTTTTAAATATGTAATATCCAATTGCAACTACGAAAGCAGCTGCTCCCATTACTAATGCTTCTCCTGACATAATAATTAAAATGATGTTTGGTTAATAAAATTGTTTATTCGTCTAATCTCCACCTCAATTTTAAAAGATTTTTCTTCAAGATTTTTAATGTCGATTTTGTTTTGTTCTAAAGTATTGTTCGCTTGTTCTATCTTGTTAAGTAACTCAAAATTGTCCGATTTTAATTCCTTTGCTTTATCTAAAAGATTTTGTCTGTTCTGCACAAATGATTGCTTTCTTTTTAAATTTTCCTCTTTTAAAATTATTCTGCAAGAAGTTATAAAACTAACAGCTAACATTGTGTGTTCCACATTTCCAACAATAGTATTTTTTACACTTTTTGTATAGTTAAGAATTTTGTTCGAAGCACTCTCAAAATTATCATTTCTAAAAGAGTATGCGATATAACCTAAACCAACTGTCCAGCCAACTGGTCCTGTAATTATTGATAGAACAGAACTCATACTTGTGTAAAAAACAAAAGGCAATGTAATTCCTAAAATACTTGTCAATCCACCAACTATTGTTGATGCCATAAGGTATAAGCCAAATCCACTAAGGTTTGCAATCGTCAATGTAGAAATTGCTCCAACCGATAGTACTTGACCTTTACTAATTCCATTTTCGGAAGTGTATTTTTGGATTTCGCTATCAAACTTTGCTTTTTCTTCTGGACTTAAATTCTCAACAAATTTTTTGAATTTATAAAGAAGTATTTTTTCTTCTTTTTCTTGAACGCTGTCGTTCGCATTTTCAGGTAAATTCTTTTTTCGGATTAGTTTGTCTAATATTTGGCTGTATGTAAGTTTTTTTTGAAGTAATCCACCTACTGGTAATAAGGCTTTTGAAAGTTCTTTTTCGACATCAATAACACTCAAATCTTTTACGTTGAATAATTTTGAGATAATTTCTAATTCTTCTTTTTGCAAAAATTTAAGCAGAGAGTCTGGATATTTTATTGATTGGTTTATCATTCGTATTAGTTCGGTTCAATGATTTTTCTCAATTACTAGCAACTTATTAAAAAACAGATTACTACAGTCGTACCTCCTTCGCAATGATGTAGCTATTTTAAACTCAGATTAGTCATAATAGGATAATGATCGGAAAAATGGTCGTTATAGGCTTTAAATTCGTCAACTGAAAAAGCTTCATCAACTAGAATAAAATCAATTCTTACAGGGAAAAATTTAAAATCGTAAGTACGTCCAAAACCATTTCCAGCTTCTTTAAATGTATCAACTAAATCACCTTTAATTTCTCTATATACATACGAAAATGCCGTGTTATTAAAATCGCCACAAACTATCATTTTGTAGTTACACTGTTTTTTATGCATTAAGAATAATTCAGTTTGAAACTGTTGCATTTTAAAAGTTGTTCCTATTCTTTTAAAAAGACGCTCAGAATCTTCCTTTTGCAGGCTCTCAACATTAGTGTCAATTCGCATTGATTCTAAATGAATATTATAAATTCTAATGGTATCATTCCCTTTTACAACATCTGCAAAAATCGCATTATTTGATGTACTCGGAAATTCAATAGAGCCAGAATTAATTATAGGATATTGCGAAAAAATTGCTTGTCCGTATTTAGTTTTTTTTCCAGAAAGCTTTTCAAGCTTATATTTAAAAAAAGATAAATCAATGTTTTTATGTGGATGATACTCTTGTACACTTAAAACATCTGGTGCTTCAGTTTTTACAAAATTTACCATTTGAGTTTCAATATTTTTTTCAGGTATCCAATTATATAAATTAAATAACCTAACATTATAATTCATGACTTTTAAATCATTCGTGTTTTCATCACTATTTGTTGATGAAAATTTATATAACGACCCAAAAGAAAAGTAACCGACTAAAAGCACAACAAGAGATAACATAAGTTGCTTTTTAAGCTTAAACAACCAGTATAACAAGAACAGTGCGTTACATAACATTAATAAAGGAACTCCCAAACTTAATACAGAAAGTACAGAAAATGTTTTTGGTGGCGCAAATGGTAAAATATAAGAAAGAAGAAGAATTACAGCTACAAGTGCATTGAAAAAGTAAATGATTTTATTTATAAAACTTAATTTTTTCATTTTATGCTAATATCTTCAATCAATCATTTTCCTGCTTTAAACAGGAACTCTTTTTCTTCAGCAGTTAAACTATCGTAACCACTTTTACTTATTTTATCTAAAATGATATCAATTTTCTTCTGATTATTAAACTGATTAAAATCGCCTTTAGTATAACCACCCATTTTAGATTTACTTTTATGAACTGTTTTTAAAGGTGATTTTTTTGAGAACTTAAACATACTAACAATAACATCCATAAATTTTTCAAAACCTTTGCCTATATCTTGTCCTTTTAATAATTGTTTGGCATAAAAATAGCCTAATAAAGCACCACCAAGATGTGCTAAATTACCGCCAGTATTAAGTCCGAAAAGTCCAAAAACATCTAAAACCACAATAATAGCACCAACATACCAAAGTTTTAAATTAAAAGTAAAAAAACGTAATGGCTGATTAGGCATATAAGCACAAAGAAAAATCAACAAAGCTCTAATTGCCGCAGAAGCACCAACTAATCTAGAATTAGTACCAAATATATTTGGAAACAATGTATAACATAACATAAATAATAAACCGCCAGAAATAGCTCCTAAAAAGTATATATTTAATGCCTTTTTTGCGCTAAACATATTTATAAACATACGCCCAATAAAATACAGCATAAGCATATTAAAAAACAAGTGTGAGAAATTACTGTGCAAAAATGCATAGGTAATAATAGACCAAGGTTTTAAGATAGCATCAGTAAAATCACTTGGTAATTCAAACCAATTAAATTGAAGTAATAAACCTAAAATATAAACAACTATATTTACAACTATTACTTTCTCTAAAACATTAAGTCTTTTTAACTTATCTCTTATATCATCAGTTAAACTCATTAATTCCAACGGTTTTTATTAAACTGATTTTTTTTCCAATACCACATAATTATAAAACCTGTTAATGCGCCTCCAACGTGAGCCATATACGCAGTATTACTTGGGCTAAAAAAGGATTGTCCAGAAATACCAGAAATTAAGTCTAGAATAATTATTCCAGGAATAAAATATTTTGCTTTTATAGGTACGGGTAAAAAAATCATCATCAATTTTGCATCAGGATTCATCATACCAAATGCTACCATAACCCCCATAATACAACCAGATGCTCCTACCATAGAAGCATAATAAATTTCATTAAACTCTTGCCCAATGTCCGTAAAAACTTTGCCGTCTTTAAAAATTTCAATTATTTCTTGAGGACTTACACCAAGGCTTAGAGCTTGAGATTCCATAGGTAAGTATTTAAAATAATAGAATCCAACTTGAAGTGCAACTGCTCCCAAACCTGCCGATATGTACAAAAACAAAAACTTTTTACTTCCTAAATATTGTTCAACTGGCGAACCAAACATCCAAAGCGCAAACATATTAAATAAAATATGTGTTGGTCCACCATGCATAAACATATGTGTAATTATTTGCCAAGGTTGAAATGCTTCATTTTTCGGAAAATACATTGCAAACCATTCATAAAACAATTTTCCATCTCCAATGGTTAATGTACCGACAAACATAATCACATTAATGATTATTAAATGCTTAACGGTATCTGAAATTTTCATCATATTCTAAATAAATTTTTTATCTAACTCATCAACACTCATAGTAACAAATGTTATTCTATTAGTAGGCGACACATTAGGTTCTTTACATGCAAATAATCTATTTACCAAATGCTCTTGTTCATCTTTTTTTAATTTTTGTCCTGTTTTAATAGCTAGACTTTTTGCCATAGATTTTGCTAATAAATCTGTTGCGCTAAAATGACTATCTGGCACTTCATTTTCTACATCGCTAATAAGCTGTTCCAAAATAATTGATACTTCACTTTCTGGAACAATTACTGGAACGCCTGTAATTTCTACCGATTCTTTATTAACGTTTGAAAATATAAATCCTGTATGCTCTAAATCGGTTTTTAATTGATTTATGATTTCTATTTCTTGTGCTGAAAAATGAAGCTGTAACGGAAACAATAATTGCTGACTTGTAGCTTCTTTTATGGTCATATTTTTAAGAAGCTCTTCATACAAAATACGTTGATGAGCACGATTTTGGTCCATTACCAACATACCCGATTTTATCGTACTTACAATATATTTATTATGAAGCTGATAAGTTGTATGTTTCTGCTCTATTTCATTATCATCATCAAACATTGATGATGTAGACTCTTCGCTCTCAAAATGAACTTCACTAAAATCGTGTTGCGTTTTTGTGCCTTTCGACTCTAAACCAACATACAAGTTTTCCCAACTTGCAACTGGTTCTTTTTTATAAGCCACTGCTTTTAAATGCGATTGTTTTTCCTCTTGAAACGGGTTAAAACTTCTATCTACATGTATTGCTGGCGCACTTGTTTTATTGTAATTATAAGGTGTATCTAAATTAGCATCGCGCTCAAAATCCATTACTGGTGCAATATTAAATTGCCCTAAACTATGTTTTACTGCCGACCGTAATAAAGCATACAACGTATGTTCGTCATCAAACTTTATTTCTGTTTTTGTTGGATGAATATTTATATCTATACTTTGTGGATTTACCGTTAAGTTTAAAAAATAACTTGCATGTGTTCCGCTTTTCAATAATCCATCAAATGCAGAAGCTATAGCATGATTCAAATAAGCACTTTTTATAAAACGATTATTTACAAAAAAATATTGTTCGCCTCTAGTTTTTTTAGCATATTCTGGTTTTCCAACAAATCCCGAAATTTTAAGCACTTCTGTTTCTTCTTCAACAGGAACTAATTTTTCATTCGTTTTATTACCAAAAATATTTACAATACGCTGTCTGTAATTACTAACTGGCAAATTAAAAGTTTCACTTCCATTATTATACATCGCAAAACTAATATTGGGATGCGCCAATGAAACACGATGAAACTCATCAATAATATGGCGTAATTCTACAGTATCCGACTTTAAAAAATTACGTCTAGCAGGAATATTAAAAAATAAATTCTTTATAGAAACAGATGTGCCTTTAGGGGTTACTACAACATCTTGAGACACAATTTTACTACCTTCAATTATAATAGTATTACCAACATCATCGTGTTCTTGTTTCGTTTTTAACTCTACATGAGCTATAGCAGCAATACTCGCTAGAGCTTCACCACGAAAACCTTTTGTATTGAGTTGAAATAAATCATCGGCAGAACGAATTTTAGAAGTGGCATGACGCTCGAAACTTAATCGTGCATCGGTTGTACTCATACCTTTACCATCGTCAATAACTTGAACTAGTGTTTTTCCTGCATTTTTTATAATCAATTTAATGATTGTGGCATCTGCATCAATAGCATTTTCCAACAACTCTTTAACCACAGAAGCTGGTCGTTGTACAACTTCTCCAGCGGCAATTTGATTTGCTACATGGTCTGGTAAAAGTTGAATAATGTCTGCCATATATTATTTAGAAAAGAAAATAGATAAATCGAAATCGATAATATAAAGGAATACTAAGATAAGAATACCAACAATAATTATAATGCGTTTTCTTGCTTCTTTATTTGGGTTATTTTTTAAATCATCAAAAGCATTATTTACTTTAGATTTTAATCCAGAATTATTACCAATTGTAGACCTGTATTCGTCAAACTTATGTTTAATTTCAAAAGGGTTCCCTTCTCCTTTATCATCATAATGACGAGGTGTGTAGCTAAATTTTTTATTTTGACGTCCTTTTAAAATTCCCATAATTTCTAAGTTTTTAAGTTATCTGAATTTAGAATCCAACATATACATACCTAACAATAATAATACCAAGATTATTATTAAAGTTCGTATTGATTTACTAAAACCTACTTTACGTTTTCTACCTCGTTCACGTTGCCACTTCGAAATAAAATCTTTTGTATCTGACTCATTTTCAACAGTATTCTTCTTACCATCTTGAGAAAATCGAGGGTTATAATTAAAGGTTTTATTTTTGCGTTGCTTTAACAAAGTACATGAATGCTTATCTTTCAAAAATACTTAAAAATAGGCAGAAATTAGGGGTAGAACAGCCAAAAATTATTAACAAAAAGCTTTACGCCACAGCGAGTTTTGTTTTTTAAAAAATTGAGGTAGTCTCTTTATCGATAGGCAGGTTTCCAAAGACGTTCCTCCTTCGCAATGACAATACAAACTTAAGCGTTTTCGCGTAAACTTGCCATTTTAATGGCAGCAACCGCAGCTTCTGTTCCTTTGTTGCCATGTTCTCCACCAGAACGGTCTATAGCCTGTTGCATGTTATTATCAGTAAGCACACAGAAAATAACTGGAGTTTCTTGAGTAACATTAAGGTCTTTTATGCCTTGTGTTACGCCTTCACAAACAAAATCGAAATGTTTGGTTTCGCCTTGTATAACGCTTCCTATAGCAATAACAGCATTAACCATTTGTTCTTGCATTTTCTTGCTACCATAAATAAGCTCGAAACTTCCAGGAACATCCCAACGGATAATATTATTTGGCAATACTCCATTTTCAATTAAAGTATCGTAAGCCCCTTGAAACAAGCCTTCGGTAATTGTATCATTCCACTCTGAAACAACAATCCCAAACCGAAATGTATTCGCGTTTGGGATTGTTGTTTTATCGTAGTTAGATAAATTTTTATTTACCGTGGCCATATTATTTATTCGCTAACACTTGGGCTTTTCCTATAAACACGTCAACTGTTGCAGCTTCAGTAGAATTAGAATAATCGTCTTTAATTTTCTTAAAGTAAGTTAATGCTTTATCAGCTTTTCCTAAATCTAAAGCAATTGCTCCAGCTTTAAACAAATACATTGGTGTAGTATACTCATTATCACGCATTTTAGCAGCTTGCTCATAATAATCTAAAGCATCTTCTTGTTGATTTAATTGCACAAATGCATCACCAATATTTCCTTTTGCTAAAGGCGCTAAAATTTCGTCATCACTTTTAAAATTACTTAAATGCTCAACTGCATTCTTATAATCTTTCAATCTTAAATAAGCAGTTCCGGCATAATAGCTTGCTAAATTCGCAGAAGGTGTA
Organism: uncultured Flavobacteriaceae bacterium; assembly: GCA_964563585.1. Lineage (GTDB taxonomy): Bacteria > Bacteroidota > Bacteroidia > Flavobacteriales > Flavobacteriaceae > CAZLXG01. Next base: position 7,509 of record CAZLXG010000017.1, read on the forward strand.
CCGCCATATTCATTAATAATATCCAACATTCCAAACTTTCCTTCACCACCGTTTAAAGCTAAATTATAAAGTGAATCTTTTGCTACACCTGTTACAGCTTCATCAAAATATTTTTGCGCTTGAAACATATCATTCATTGCAGATGTTTGTTTTGGTTTTGCAATAAACTCTTTATAGCCTAAATACCCCAAAACTATTGCAGCCACAAGAGCTATAATAATAAATATATATTTCTGATTCTTTTCAACAAACGCTTCCGTTTTTGATGCAGTTTCATCAAGTGTATTAAAAACTTCTGCTGTTGCAGAACCATCTTCAATATTTTGTTCCTTCTCTGCTTTGTTTTTAGGTTTGAAACCTCTTTTATTATAAGTCGCCATTATTGTTCTATATTATTGCGCCGCAAAAATATAATTTTTCTTAAGAACTAAAAGGGTATTTATTTGATATTTTTCAATAATTTGCACTTCCTTTTAAAGAATTACAACTTCTTAACACCTTTTTAGTTACTTTTTTATGATTTTAAAATCACTTTCGTTACTCAATTATAAAAATTTCGATAGTAAATCGTTTAAATTCAACGATAAAATAAATTGTATTGTTGGTAATAATGGTATTGGAAAAACAAATATTTTAGATGCCATTTATCATTTATCGTTTGGTAAAAGTTATTTCAATCCGATAGCAACTCAAAATATTAAGCATAATGAAGAGTTTTTTGTGGTTAATGGTGACTATGAAAAAGAAAATAAACCTGAAAAAATTATAGTTAGTTTAAAACGCGGACAAAAAAAAGTAATAAAACGCAACGGGAAAGCTTACGAGAAATTTAGTGAACACATTGGGTTTTTACCATTGGTTATAATTTCGCCCACAGATAGAGACCTTATTACTGAAGGTAGCGATACACGACGAAAATTTATTGACAGTGTGATTTCGCAAAGCGACAAAGTCTATTTAACCGATTTAATTAAATACAATAAAGTACTAGCGCAACGTAATGCTTTATTAAAATATTTTGCATTAAACCATACGTTTAGTAGTGACACTTTAGATATATATAACGACCAATTAACAGATTACGGAACCCGTATTTTTGAAAAACGAGATGCTTTTTTAAAAGAATTTATTCCTATTTTTAAAATGCGTTATGAAGCCATTAGTAATGGTAACGAAATTGTAGATTTAACGTATAAAAGTGATTTGTTTGATGCTGATTTAACCTCACTTTTACAACACGCCATTAATAAAGACAAGGCATTACAATACACAAGTGTTGGTGTGCATAAAGATGATTTACAATTTAATATTGAGGAACATCCAATTAAAAAATTTGGAAGTCAAGGTCAGCAAAAATCATTTTTAATAGCCTTAAAGTTAGCACAATTCGATTTTATAAAAGCGCAATGTGGTGTAAACCCAATTTTGCTTTTAGATGATATTTTTGATAAATTAGACGAACAACGTGTTGCACAAATTATTAAATTAGTAGACGATGAAAATTTCGGACAACTATTTATTAGCGATACACATGCCGAACGCACCGAAAACGCTATAAAACAAGTGCATCAATCTTATGAGGTTTTTAACTTATAAAAAATGAAAAAAATCATGATATTAAATTAATTGAAGGCTATTAGAATATGTTTCATGCAGAAAAAGACGAAAAAATCATTAAAGATTTAGATTAAATTCAATGGCAAAACGCAATAACGAACATATAAGTATAAGTGACGCTTTAAAAGAGTTTGTAGAAAAAAATAAACTAGAAAAAGGCTTAAACAAAGTTAATGTGGCAGATGCTTGGGTAAAACTTATGGGCAATGGCGTAAACAATTATACAGCTTCAGTTAATTTAGAACGCGAAACACTCTATGTTCAACTAACCTCTAGCGTACTACGAGAAGAATTAAGCTACGGTAAACAAAAAATAATAGATATGCTTAATGAAGAATTAGGTAAAGAAATTATTAAAAAGCTAGTACTACGATAATTAGGTTTTTATTCTGAAAGAAAAAAAATACAAAAAAATACAAAGTAATATAATTTATAGTATCTTTGTAGCTTAATTATTTTAATACAAATACAATGAGTAAAGGTACCGTAAAATTCTTCAACGATTCAAAAGGTTTTGGATTTATCACTGAAGATGACAACAACAAAGAACATTTCGTACACATTTCAGGACTTATCGATGAAATTCGTGAAGGTGACGCAGTAGAATTCGATCTACAAGAAGGTAGAAAAGGATTAAACGCCGTAAACGTAAAAGTAATCTAATATATATACTTTAACAATTACAAAGTAAAAGCCAATCAAAATATTTTGATTGGCTTTTTTGTGTTTTCTACTTTTCAAAAAAAACAATTTTTGATAATAGTAAGGTTTATCGATTTTTTGGCACTACATTTGTATAGAACCTATTAAATTAACTTAATATTTAAAACAATGAGTAAAGGAACAGTAAAATTCTTCAACGATTCAAAAGGATTTGGATTTATCACTGAAGATGACAACAACAAAGAACATTTTGTTCACATTTCTGGATTAATCGACGAAATTAGAGAAGGTGATGCAGTAGAATTCGATTTAACAGAAGGAAAGAAAGGCTTAAACGCTGTAAACGTAAAAGTAATTTAATATATATTATATAACTTTTTGAAAACAAAAAACCCACCAATTGGTGGGTTTTTTAGTTATATAACTTTTAAAATACTAAAACATATCTCTACCTGAAAAATGAAAAGCACTTTCAATAGCAGCGTTATTATCACTATCACTTCCGTGTACAGCATTTTCTCCAATTGAAGCTGCGTATAATTTACGTATTGTACCTTCGGCCGCATCAGCAGGATTTGTAGCACCAATTAAAGTTCTAAAATCATCAACTGCATTTTCTTTTTCTAAAACTGCTGCAACTATTGGACCACGTGTCATATACTCAACTAATTCTCCATAAAACGGACGTTCGCTATGTACTGCATAAAATGCTTCAGCATCAGCTTTAGTCATTTGTGTTAATTTCATTGCTACAATTCTAAATCCTGAAGCTGATATTTTTTCTAATATTGCGCCAATGTGTCCTTTTTCAACAGCATCTGGCTTAAGCATAGTAAATGTTCTATTTGTTGCCATTTTCTTATTTTAAATTTTGAGCAAAAATAACCTATTTCTCATTAAAAACAAGTCATTCCAATTTTAAAAAATTTGTATATTCGCTACCTATGACTAAGCAAGATATTGAAAACATAAAAGAGTTATTAGCTACTCCAAAAAACATAGTAATAGTGCCTCATAGAAATCCAGATGGCGATGCAATTGGCTCTACTTTAGGCTTATATCATTATCTTTTAAAACACAATCATAAAGCAATAGTTATTGTTCCAAATGATTATCCGAAATTTTTAAAATGGATTCCTGGTGAACACAGTATTTTAAAGCACGATTCACAAACTGAAGAATGTGATGATTTAATAAAAAATGCAGATATTATTTTTACTCTAGATTTTAATGCAATGCATAGAACTGGGCAGATGGAAACTGTTTTATCAGAAAGCGACGCACTAAAAATAATGATAGACCATCATCAAAAACCTGATGACTATGCAACTTATATGTTTAGTGATGTTAGCATGAGTTCTACCTGTGAAATGATTTATCATTTTATTGATATGTTAAATGACACAAAGTTAATCGATGAAAATATTGCAACTTGTTTGTATGTTGGTATTATGACAGATACTGGTTCGTTCCGATTCTCATCTACAACGAATAAAACGCATCAAATTGTAGCACATCTTATTGAAAAGGGCGCTAATAATGCTGAAATTCATAATAATGTTTATGATACTAATAGTTATGAAAGATTGCAGCTTTTGGGATGTGCATTAAATAATTTAAAGGTAATTCCTGAATTAAAAACCGCTTATATAACACTTTCACAAGATGAATTAAATTCCTTCGATTACAAAAAAGGTGATACTGAAGGTGTTGTAAATTATAGTTTATCATTAGAAAATATTGTTTTTGCAGCTATTTTTATTGAAGACAGAAAAGAAGGTATTATAAAAATATCATTACGCTCAAAAGGTGAGTTTTCGGTAAATGAATTTTCACGTGCTCATTTTGAAGGTGGCGGGCATACAAATGCGGCTGGAGGAAAGAGTAATTTATCATTAAAAAATACCGTTGACAAATTTATTAGTATATTGCCTCAATACAAAAACGCCCTAAATAATGAATAAGTTACTACTATTGGCGATGGTTTTTCTGGCTATAAGTTGCAAAACACCCGAAGCCAGAAAACCTATAACTGTAAAAACAGGTTCGTTTATTGATGCATCTGTAGAACGTAATAAACAGTTAAATGCCATAGATCAAGCGAGTATTAAAAAACTTATGGCGCTTCATCAAGACACAAATTATATAGCTTCCGAAAGTGGGTTTTGGTATTATTACAATAATAAAACTGAAACAGACACGTTACATACACCAAATTTTGGTGATATTATAAGTTATAATTATAATGTAAAAAACTTAAGTGGCGCTTTAATATATTCTAAAGAAGAACTTAACACACAACGCTACTCCATGGATAGAGAAGAATTATTCACAGGTTTACGTGAGGGTTTAAAACTTATGAAAACGGGTGAAACGGTTACTTTTTTATTCCCTTCGCAAAAAGCGTATGGCTATTATGGCGATGAAAATAAAATAGGCTCAAACACTTCTTTAATTTGTGAAGTAACTGTGCTTTCAATTATTCAAAATCAATCAAATTAATCATGAAGATTTTTAAAATTTCAATTGTAGCTTTATTATTAAGCTTAACATCTTGTAAGGCACAATATCCAGATTTAGAAAATGGTATTTATGCAGAATTTGTAACAACTAAAGGTGTCATGGTTGCAGAATTATTTTACGAAAAAACACCAATAACAGTTGCCAATTTCATATCGTTAGCAGAAGGCACAAACACTATGGTTGATGAAAAATATAAAGGCAAAAAATTCTATAACGGTCTTATTTTTCATCGTGTAATGAACAACTTCATGATTCAAGGAGGAGACCCTCTTGGAAAAGGAATTGGAGATCCAGGCTATAAATTTAATGACGAGTTTCATCCTGATTTAAAACACGACAAACCTGGTGTTTTATCTATGGCAAATTCGGGAGTAAACCTGAATGGAAGTCAGTTTTTTATTCTGGAAGTTCCTAAACCACATTTAGATAATGTACATAGTGTTTTTGGAGAACTAGTAGTAGGAATTGATATTCAAGATTCTATTTCTAATGTAAAAGTTGCTGCTGGTAATAAACCAGTAGAAGATGTTGTTATTGAGGCATTAAATATTATTAGAAAAGGTAAAGAAGCAAAAGATTTTGATGCTGCCGATATTTTTAAGAATCATTTTGCCATAGCAGAACAAAAAGAAAAAGAAAAAATTGCGAAAGCTGAAACTATAATAAAAGGCACTAAAGATAAATTTAATACACAACAAGAAAAAGCTATTACATTACCATCTGGTTTACAATACACAATTACCAAAAAAGGTAGCGGAGAAAAAGTTCCAGAAACAGGGAAAATATTAACGCATTATGCTGTTTATTTTGAAAACGGAAAACTACTTGAAACTAGTAAATTAGAAACTGCCGAAGCATGTGACGCTGTAAATAAACGACGTAAAGAAGGTAATCAATATCTACCAATTGATGCAGATATAAGCCCTAACGCTAGTATGATTGCTGGTTTTAAAGAAGGCTTAAAACAATTAAGTGTGGGTGATAAAGCAACCATATTTGTGCCTTATCATTTAGCTTATGGAGAAGCTGGAAGAAGAGGCATTGCTCCAAAATCAAATTTAGTATTTGAAGTTGAAATTATAGAAATATTAAAATAAGCTAGTCAAAATTTAACATAAAAATTATAACAAACACTTATCTTTACGTTGTAAAACAAAACTTATGCAATTATTAAAGTTCGATTGGAATCCTATAACTGGGATTGATATTATTGGAAATTTCAAATTACATTTTTACAGCCTTATGTGGGTTGCTGCTTTTCTTGTAGGTTGGTATATTATGAAGCGTATTTTTACGAAAGAAAAAGTTTCATTAACATATTTAGACCCTTTATTTATATATACGGTTTTAGCAACTATGATTGGCGCACGTTTAGGACATGTATTGTTTTATCAATCGGAATTAATATCACAAGATTTCTTTAGTATTTTTCTTCCTTTTAAGTTTAAAGGAGGCTTTGAATTTACAGGTTTTCAAGGACTTGCAAGTCATGGAGCTGCAATAGGTATTATTGCTGGCATGTACTTATATAGAAGAAAATACAAGTACAAATCATTACTTTGGATTTTAGACCGTCTAGTAATTTCAGTAGCTTCTGGTGCTGTTTTTATTAGAATTGGAAATTTTATTAACTCTGAAATTATAGGAAAAGTTACCGATTCAAATTTTGGAGTTCGGTTTATTCAAGATGAATATTACAAACGAGAAATCACGCAACTTACGGGTATTAAAGATGTTAAAAATGCTTATGCAGCAGTAACAGATAACCCACAATTTCAAAATCTTTTAGATGCTGTTCCTTATAGACATCCAGCACAATTATACGAATCGTTTTGTTATATTTTTGTGTTTTTAATTTTATGGTATTTCTATTCAAAAACTAAGAAAAGAGAACAAACTGGTTTTCTTTTTGGGTTATTTTTAATCTTATTATGGACGGTTCGTTTCTTTGTAGAAAACATTAAAGAACCACAAGGCGATGAGTATATTAACTGGTTTGGTTTAAATACAGGGCAATGGCTTAGTATTCCATTTATTTTTATTGGTTTATACTTTATGTTTGTTTACAAGCCAAAAACACAGTAAAATAACATGCATTTTAAAGACTTTAAAATAGTTACTTGCTTTGTTTTAGCTATTTTTAGTTTAGGTATTTATTCTTGTAAAGAGAATAAAAAAGTTATCAAACAAACCGAAGTTACTTTTACCAAAGAAGGTAAACTTACTCTTTTTAAAACTTCAACCGATTCCACAAAAGTCACTATAGATATTGAAATAGCCGATAACGATTACGAAATACAAACAGGATTAATGTATCGCAAATCTATGAAAAACGATCAAGGCATGTTGTTTGTTTTTGACGATGTTAGAGAGCGTTCTTTTTATATGAAAAACACGCAATTCTCTTTAGATTTAATTTTTATTAGTGATACCAAAACTATTGTTAGTTTTCAAAAAAACGCAAAACCTTTTGATGAAAGCTCATTACCATCTTATGCGCCTGCTAAATATGTTTTAGAAGTGAATGCTGGCTTGGTTAAAGCTTGGGGTTTAACTGTTGGTGATAGTATGAGTTATAATCAGTAATTCTGTTTCATTTAAAAACATTTTCTTAAATCAACATATTTGAAATCATATAGTTAATATGTTTTAATTAAAAATAAATGAATTTTCGCATGAGTTTAACTTAAACGCAAATAATTTATATTTTATAAAAATTACATAGTTTTTGAAAAAAGCGAGTATTACAGATAAAAAATAGTGGCAGAAATATTAATTTCTGCTTTTTCACCGTTAAAGGAAAATAATTCATTACCTGTTATTGTAGATGCTGCATCTTTACAGAACGCACAATTATATCAAAAATTTGGCTTTAAACTTATTAAAGAAGAACTATCTTTAGGATTTCCTATTTATTTTTTAAGATTGAATTAATCCAAATACCCCATTTTCTGCATCCAATCATCATTAAACATTTTGGCTACATAACGACTTCCATGATCATGAAATAAGACCACAACTACATCGTCCTTTTTAAAATGCTCTTTTAATTGTAACAATCCTTTTATGGCTGCTCCTGCAGAATTACCTAAAAACATACCTTCTTCTTTCGCTAAACGTCGTGTGTAAACGGCGGCGTCTTTATCGGTTACTTTAGTAAAACCATCAATAAGACTAAAGTCTACATTTTTGGGTAAAATATCTTCACCAATACCTTCGGTTACATAAGTGTAAATTTCGTTTTGGTCAAAAATTCCCGTTTCGTGGTATTTTTTAAATACGCTTCCGTACGTATCAATTCCCCAAATTTTTATATTCGGGTTTTGCTCTTTTAAATATTTTCCAATTCCAGAAATAGTACCACCTGTACCAACACCAACTACAAAGTGTGTGATTTTACCTTCGGTTTGTTTCCAGATTTCTGGTCCAGTTGTTTCGTAATGTGCTAAAGCGTTACTTGGATTATCGTACTGATTTACATACCACGAGTTTGGAGTTTCTTCTCCCAAACACTTTGAGACAGAGTAATAGCTTCTTGGGTCGGTTGGCTCAACATCAGTCGGACAAACAACAACCTCAGCGCCTACTGCACGAAGCATATCTACTTTTTCTTTTGATTGTTTATCGTTTATTACAAATATACATTTGTAACCTTTTACTATGCCCGCTAAAGCTAAACCCATACCTGTATTACCCGATGTGCCTTCTATTATTGTTCCGCCTGGTTTTAATCGACCGTCGCTTTCTGCATCTTCTATCATTTTAAGTGCCATTCTATCTTTTGTAGAATTGCCTGGGTTAAAGGCTTCGTATTTTGCTAATACTAAACATGGCAATTCTTCAGTAAGTTTATTAAGTTTTACTAATGGAGTATTACCTATTGTTTCTAGTATGTTTTTTGCGTACTGCATAGTTTAATTTTTCGCTACAAAAATAACTAAAAGGGAATTGTTAGAAGTTAAAAACTGATTTTAAAATTATACTTATCTCAACAAAATGCAATTAATTTAAATATAATGTAATTAATTATGGTGATTACTGCGTTAGTGATTGCAACGGCATCCTTTTTTGAGGCACGAGAAAAAGATATAGTGGAAAGCACGACCTAAAAGGGAACGCCCAAACTGTTTTTATTTATGTGAATTTAATGGCTTTTACAGGCGATATTTTTGTGATGATGTACGATGGGATTAAAAGCATGAGAAAACACAGTATGAGTGTGCCGATGTTTAGGGCAATTAGATAGCCAATGCTAATATAAACTGGTGCTTGAGTTACGTAATAGACGCTGGGGTCGAGCGGGAAAAGTTTGAAATATTTTTGCGCAAATAGCAAGCCTAAACCTATAATGTTACCCCAAAATAGCCCTAAAAGAATAAGATAGGATGCATTGTATAAAAAGAGTTTTCGGATGCTGAGGTTAGTACTTCCTAAGGCTTTTAGAATACCTATCATTTGGGTGCGTTCGAGAATTAAAACAAGTAGCGCGGTTATCATGTTAATGCCTGCTACGAGTATCATAATACCGATAATGCCGTATATGTTGTTGACGAATATTTTTATCCATTCGAAAATGGAATAATACTTATCTGATATGGTTTGTGTATTGAATGTTGATGGGGTGTTTTGGTATATTTCGATGCCTTTTTTTTGGAGCTGGCTATAATCTTCTATAAATACTTCGAAGTTTCCTATTTGGTCGCTTTCCCACTTGTTGATGCGTTGCATATGACGAATGTCGCCTATTAAATATGTGGCATCAAAATCTTGGTAACCTGAATTATAAATACCTACAATTTTATAGCTTATTTGACTTGGTGGTTTGTTTGGGTCTGATTTTGCAAATACCATTTGAAACTTTTCACCTACTTTAAACCCTAATCTATTTGCTAAATATTGCGATATTAAAACATCTTCGTTTCGTTTTTTTGTGTAATCTGGAAGTTTCCCTTCTACTAGAAACTCTTCAAAATAACTCCAATTATAATCGCCTCCTACACCTTTTAAAATAGTGCCTTCAAAATCGGTTTCTGTTCTAATAACTCCAAATTTTGTTATAACCGCTTGTATATGGCTAATGCCTTCTACAGATTTAAATTCTGGGTAAAAATCTTGGTTTTTAGAAATTGGATAAACCGTTTCTTGCGAATTGTTACTATCGTAATTTGTAATGGTTACATGCCCATTAAATGCCACCACTTTATCGCGAATTTTTTGTTGCAGGCCAATGCCTGTAGCAATAGAAATTAGCATCACAATAATACCAATTGCAATTGCTGCAATACCAATTTTTATTATTGGTGCCGATATGCTACTTTTATACGCTTTACTACCAATAATGCGTTTAGCTATAAAATACTCGTAATTCAAATTAGATTAATGACGTTTAATGTTTTCAAAAATACAGTTTTATTATTTGTTTTAGTCATGATTTCTTGTGCTTCTAAAAGTGAAAAAAAATCTACTAAACAAGATGAGATTCTGAAACAAGTTAAGAATGACAGTTCTATTATAGTTGGTGCGAATCAAGTTGACATGTATTTGCCTTTACTAAACGGAAAACGTGTTGGTATTGTTGCGAATCAAACATCTGTTATTAAAACCATTAAAAAAACTTCTGGTTTAAAAAAGAAAGTTGAATCTGGAATTGAAATCACTTATATAAATTACACTCACCTTGTAGATTCATTATTGTCTTTGAATGTGAATATTTCTAAAGTTTTTGCGCCCGAACATGGTTTTCGTGGTAAAGCTGATGCTGGCGAACTAATTGATGATAGTAAAGATACAAAAACGGGTTTACCTATTATATCGCTTCATGGCAAAAACAAAAAACCAACTCAAGAACAACTGAAAAATATTGACATTATAATATTCGATATTCAAGATGTTGGTGTTCGATTTTACACTTATATTTCTACTTTACATTATGTTATGGAAGCTTGTGCCGAAGCTAATATTCCTGTAATTATTCTTGATAGACCAAACCCAAATGCGCATTATATTGATGGTCCAATGATGGAAACCCAACATACAAGCTTTTTAGGATTGCATCCTGTGCCTTTAGTTTATGGTATGACTATTGGCGAATATGCACACATGATTAATGGAGAACAATGGTTAGAAAATAAAGTTAAATGTGATATTACAGTTATTCCAATTAAACATTACACACATGAGAGGTTTTATAGTTTACCTACTAGACCTTCTCCAAATTTACCAAATGATAAATCTATTGAACTATACCCAAGTTTGGGGTTATTTGAAGGCACTAACATAAATGCTGGTCGCGGCACTGAGTTTCAGTTTCAACGCTATGGTGCGCCATTTTTAAACGAAAGAGTGTTTAGTTTTTCTTATACGCCTATTGAAAATTTTGGTGCTAAATATCCAAAACATAAAGAAAAATATTGCTTTGGTGAGGATTTAAAAAATGAGACTATAAATGATGAAATAACACTTAAATGGTTAATAAAAGCTTATAATAACTCAACTGATAAATCTTTAGTTTTTAATACTGATAACTTTACAATCCATGCTGGAACTAAAAAACTACAACAACAAATTGAAGCTGGTTTAACAGAAGCTGAAATAAAAAAAACGTGGCAAAAAGGTTTGAATAATTTTAAGAAAACTAGAGCAAAATACTTGCTGTATGAATAATGAATTCCTGTCTTAGCAGGAATGACAGATTATTATTCGTCTTCAGGTAAAATAGTTGGCTTTTGATATTTCTGAAACGGTTGTTTCAGCAAACTCCAAACCTTTCCATTTTCAATTTCATCAGGAAAAACATCAACACCATATATTATTTTTTCTCTATCTAATTCCTTATAAGTACCAAGAAATCTATCCCAAACCGAAAAAATATTTCCATAGTTAGAATCGGTATAAGGCAACACATAATGATGATGTACTTTATGCATATCTGGAGATACTAAAAAGTAACTCAGTGCTTTATCAACTTTTTTTGGCAACTTAATATTAGCATGACTAAATTGTGTAGCAACTAAAGACATGGATTGGTATAACATAACAATGGCTATTGGTGCTCCAATAACAAAAACACTAAAAAGTGTAAACACATATCTAATAACACTTTCTAGTGGGTGATGCCTGTTGGCTGTAGTAGTATCTACTTTGTGGTCGGTGTGGTGTACTAAATGCACCATCCAAAGTGGTGGCACTTTGTGTTCTACAAAATGCGGTAAATAGGCTCCGAAAAAATCCATTAACAATACCCCCAAAATACCATAAACCCAAATATTCATTTCGGGCAACCAGTTTAAAATTCCAAAATCGTTAGCCATAACCCAATCTGCCGATTTTAACAATAAAAAAGCCATAGTAAAATTTATAAGTATGGTTGTTATTGTAAAAAATATATTTGGAACTGCATGTTTCCATTTGTTGTATTTAAACTTGAATAATGGCACTGCGCTTTCAATAAGCCAGAACAATGTTAATCCACCAATAACTATCATCGCACGATGCGATGAAGGAATATTTTCGAAATAATTTAAAATGGTTTCCAAAAGATAAAATTTATTTCTAAATATACTTATTTTATTCTTTTCTTCATAGCCTCAACAATATTAAACGCTGCAGGACACATAGCTACATTCTTTAAAGTTAAATGCGAAATTTGTTGAAACTTCTTTCTATCGGTATGCGGAAATTCTCTACATGCTTTTGGTCTAACATCATAAATAGAGCAATAATTATCTGAACCTAAAAACACACATGGCACGCTTTGTAATACATAATCGTTGTCCTCATCAATACGCAAATACTGACTTATAAACTGCTGTGATTTTTGTCTAAAATGCTTCGAAATCCTATCAACATCTTTATCGGTAAATAATGGTCCAGTGGTTTTACAGCAGTTTGCACAAGTTAAACAATCAATTTTCTCAAACTCATCGTCATGTAATTCTTGCATTACATAATCTAAATTTTTAGGAGACTTCTTTTTTAGCTTCGTAAAGAATTTTTTATTTTCGTTATGCTTATCTTTGGCGAGCTTTGAAAGGTTTTTAAGAATGTTTTGCATGGTGTAAAAATAGTTAATTTACGTCATTACGAAGAAAGAATGACTGAAGTAATCTTTAAAATTGAAACTAAAAATTAACAGATTGTCGCGACTTTATAAAAGTCTCGCAATGACAAACAAATGAAAGATTTATTCGGACAAGCATTATTAGATTACCAA
>CAZLXG010000017.1:20623-35513 GCA_964563585.1 uncultured Flavobacteriaceae bacterium
TCGCAATGACAAACAAATGAAAGATTTATTCGGACAAGCATTATTAGATTACCAAAACGGGAATTATACCGAAGATATTATTACTTCAACAAGTATTTCTGATGAAGATGTGTTACCACTTCCCTATTTATTTAGAGGCTTTTCTGAAATGCCAAAACTAGAACAAAAAACTTTACAGCTAACAAAAGGTCATGTTTTAGATGTTGGTTGTGGTAGTGGAAGCCATAGTTTGTATTTACAGAAAAAAGGTATCAAAGTAAAAGCTATCGATATTTCAAAAGGTGCGATTAACGTAGCTAAACAACGTGGTGTTAATCATGCTGAAGTAAAAAATGTTTTAGATGAAACTGAAACTTTTGACACTCTTCTTTTATTAATGAATGGTACAGGAATTTTTCAAGAATTAAAACAAGTTTCAAAATACTTATCGCATTTAAAAAGTCTATTAAAACTAAACGGGCAAATTTTAATTGATTCTTCTGATATTAAATATATGTACGAAGATGAAGATGGTGGTTTTTGGGTTGATACCAATACAACTTATTATGGCGAACTCGATTATTTTTTATCGTATAAAGACAAAAAAGAAGATCCTTTAAAATGGTTGTATTTAGATTATGAAACTTTAAAACTTGCCAGTGAAACTGTTGGATTGCAATGTGAATTGATTTTAGAAGGTGAGCATTTTGATTATTTGGCAAGGTTGAGTTAAATATAGACTCCTGCCTTCGCAGGAATGACAAAAACTTATAATTTTTCCCCATCAATATAAGTAGCTTTTACTTTTATATCAGGAATTTGAGAAGCTTCAACTTTCATAATATTTTTTTCTAAAATTATAAAATCAGCAAATTTCCCCTTTTCAATACTGCTTTTTTCATTTTCTTCAAAATTAGAATATGCTGCCCAAATTGTCATACCTTTTAAAGTTTCTTCTCTGGTTAATCCATTTTCTATTTGATACCCTTCTTTTGGATAACCTTTTAAATCTTGTCTTGCAACGGCAGCATAAAACGTATAAAATGGACTTACATATTCCACAGGAAAATCTGTTCCTAAAGCTACTTTTCCGTAAGCATTCAATAACTTTTTATATGCATAAGCACCTTTAATTCGCTCGCTACCAACTCTATCTTCTGCCCAATACATATCGCTTGTAGCGTGAGTTGGCTGAATAGACGGCATAATATTATCGAACAAAGCAAAATCTTCCGGAGATACTATTTGTGCATGTTCTACACGCCAACGTCTATCATTTTTACCTTTTAAAACTTTTCTATATGTATTGAGTACAATATGATTTGCAGAATCACCAATGGCATGGGTATTCATTTGGTATTCTGAATTTGCAATACGTTTTGCAGTTTCTTGCAAAGTTTCAAAACTATTGCTTAACGTTCCATAGTGTCCAGATCTATCACTATATGGTTCTCGTAATGTTGCGCCACGTGATCCTAAAGCACCATCGGCCACAAATTTAAACGAACGGATATTTAGCCTATCCGTTTTAATAATCCCTTTGTTTAAATAATAATCTAAGTTTTCTTTGTTTGCATTAGCCATTGCGTACACGCGAATTTTTAATTCGCCTGCTTGTTGTAAACTATCAATAAGTTGAATGGTTTCTTTCGATAGTCCTGCTTCGTCTACTGTGGTTAATCCTAAAGCTAAACAGCTTTTTTCGGCATCTTTTAAGGCAGATACAGCTTCTTCTATAGTTGTTTCGGGCATTATTTCCCAAATCAAGCCCATAGCAGCATCTAGTAGCACACCTGTAATTTTACCGCTTTCTTTTATAATTTCTCCACCTTCAATATGTGTGTTTTCATTTAAAGACGTTAAATTAATTGCGGCTTGATTTACTAATAATCCATGACCATCAACTCTACCAATAGCAACTGGCGTATTAGGGAACACCGAATCTAACTTATCTTTTGTAGGTAGTTTTTTTACATCCCAATCATTTTGGTCCCAACCTCTTCCTGTTATAAATGATAGATTTTTTTCTTTTTGAAAAGCGACAAGTCTTTGAATAACTTCGTTATAACTCTTAGTACCTTCTAACCTTACTTTTTGTTCAGCTAATCCTAATCCATAAAAATGACAATGCGCATCTATGAAACCTGGAACAATGGTTTGTCCGTCGGCATCAACCATATTCGAAGCTTGATATTTAGATATAATATCTTCAGTAGAACCTATTTCAACAAATTTTCCATCCTTAACAGCAAACGCTTCAGAAGTATCAAAATTATTATTTACGGTGTAAATATTGGCATTAGTAACTATTAAATCTACCTGATGTTTTGTTGAACAGCTTATGGTAATTAAAGCAAGTAAAAAGATTTTTAACTTTTTCATGATTGATTTTTTTATAAAAATAAAAAAATCAATCTAATTTAGAATGCTTTTAACATGTTAGTTATTAACCTTAAACCGGTAATGCCCAATAATTTTAAAATCAAACAAACAATCTGCCAACACTTGTCCTGCACCAATATTATGTACAATTAAATATCGTTTCCTATCTCTTGACTTTTTATTAACCACAATGCCTATGTGTGTAATTGCTCCACCTAAATTCCAAGAAACTACATCACCAGGTTTATAATTATTAGGATTCTTAGTAATTAGCATTTCTGCACCTTTCCTTTTAAAATATGTCATAAGATTAGGAACTCTTCTATGGTCAATATTTTTATCGGTAGTTTTTAATCCCCAGATTTTTGGGTACAAACTAAAATTGGCTTTCATATCTTCATGAACTTCTTTCTGTAAATCAATTCCTAATTTTCGATAAGCTCTAATAACTACATCTGTACAAACACCTTTATTACTTGGTACATCGCCATTTGGATAGTCTATTGAAAAATAACTTGGGTCGTAGGTTACTTTTTGATGTGTTAATTGTAAAGCAGCATCAGATAATTCTAATTCTTGTGTTGCTGTTTGTGTAAAACTTAGATTTGCATAAAGAAATAATATTATTAGAATTTTGTAATGTTTCATATTAAAAAACAGATTACTGCCTTTGCAGGAATTTAAAAATCAAACTTAAAAGTAGCTCCTGCTAAAAACTGAATACTTTGTACCGGAAAATTTTGCCAACGTTGGTAACCTTCATTCGCTATATTATTAGCTTTTGCAAATACCGAAATCTGATCGTTTATATGATAGCCTAAATGTGCATTAGCATCAAAATAACTATCTAAAACAACAGTAAATGGTGTAGTAATTGTTATTCCATCATTTAAAAAGAACTGGTCTTTACGTTCGCCTGTATAAAATAAATTTGCCCCAGCAAACCAATGTTGGTTTATTTGATAATCTAAAAATAGTGACCCTTTTATGTCTGGTAAGTTCCACGCTTCAGCTTCTGTTTTGGTTGTATATTTAAAATATTCCGCTTTAATACCTAATTTGAAATTTCGATTTACATCTACATTTATTTCACCTGCAACTCCAAAAGTATCAACATTATCATAGGTAATTCCAAAAGAATTTCCATAAGTATAATTTTCTGCTGTAAGTGTAATATCATTATTTCTAAACAAAGCTTTATTATTATCTGCTACATAACGTCCGCTAATGTTATAACTCATATTGCTAGACAATTTACCTTTTAAACCAATATATGCGTTGTATTGTTGGTCGGTTGGTGTGATAAAAAGAGTTGGCGATACAAAATGATTTTCGGTAGCAAAATCATAATATGAATTTTGAATTAAATCGCCTTCTATTCCACCATAAGCTATCAATACATCATTTACCAATCTGTAAGTTGCTGTAATATTTGGATAGATAAAAAACTTACTGTCTTTTGATTCAGAATCTCTCATATAAACCGCAGAAACACCTAAATTAACGGTTAAATCGTCTTGTTTTAGTTGATATGTTGGTGTAATTCCTATTTGGAAATTACCGTAATTTAATTCATCAGTTGTAACATAATTTCTATCAAATGTACCGCTTAAATAATCTAATTTAATATCGGTTGAAATTTCCTCTCCATTAATTGGCACATCAATAGTCGACTTAAAAATAAATCTGTTTTCACCCGAGCCTTGGTTATCTCCAAAACGTCTAAAAAAGAAACTTCCTGAGTTAATATAAGTATTTTCAAACGTAATATCACCACCAAAATGTGCGCTAAAAAAAGAATGGTCTGTATCTATATTATTAGTTTGTGCTTGTGCAATTTGGGATTGCGGCACACCATACCAATTATACATTTGTTGCTGAAAACCAGCTTCAACATTCCATGCTAAATCACTTAATCTTGTAGCATAATTGACATTAATTTTTGTATTTGAAAAACTATCATCAAAAGATAAATTCTCAATACCGCCTTGTGATGAATGATGACTAACATAACCACCAACACTTTCGGTTCTGCTAATAGCATGATTTAAATACACTTCTCCTAAAATAGTTGTATACGTACCAACACCTAACGTAGCATAATTATCATACAATTTTACGGGTTTCCTTTTTTCAACAACTGCCGCTTTTCCTTTTGCCGGTGTAAACGTTGATGCAACCGGAAACGAAAAAATATTATATTTAATTTTCTTTTTTGTTGTGGTTTCTGCATCATCTAACGACGGAATTTCTTTCACTTTAAACGCATCTGATATTGATGGTGTATAAGGTTTTACAACATCAATAACACCTGTATTAATGGTATCATTATCTCTGTTTTGAGAGAACGCAAAAGTTACACTTAATGTAATAACAACTACTAGTATATTTTTTATTTGCTTACGCATAATTTTAATTTTCTTCTGATTGAATTGATGAATTTGTTTTTGCTTCTTCGATTTTTATTTTTCGTAATTCGGCTTTAGCTTCTGTTACAACATCATTAAACTCTGCAAAATTTTCGATAACACTTTCTAAAATATAAGTAGCTTGAAAAGCATCATCTAAAGCATAAAAATTCTTTGCCATAAGTACTAAACCTTTGGCACTAAAATATTTATAACCTGAATAGTTTTTAGCTAATTTTTGAACCGATTTGTTTGATGATTCGTGCTTACCTTCCTTATGTTTAAAATAAGCATTATAGTATAGTGCTTCTGCTGCGGTTTCGCCTGTAGCAACTTTTTCAACATTCGCATAAGCTCCTTTCGCTTTATCTTTATCGCCAGTTTTAATTGCAGAGCGTGCAATTATTATATGTGCATCACTTTTAATTTTATTATCAATTCTTGAACTTGCTAATACTTTTTCGGCATAAGAAACGGCTGCATCATAGTTTTCTAATTGATAATTAGCTTTCATTAAATTAGATTGTGCAAATATGACATTCTGCGGAAAATTAGCTTCTTCTTCCAAACGCAATAATAATGGAATGGCTTGATTCCATCTTTTACTTTCTAAATAATGTTGTGATAAACGTGATAAGGCCTCTTCGGTATATTCACTTTGTGAAGCATCAACAATATATTTATAATGTGATGCCGCATTAGAAGTCAAATCTTTTTTGTAATACAATTGCGCTACATAAAAATGGGCATGTAAAGCATGTAAACCACGAGGAAATTCATTTAAATAACCATTAAATAATGTAATCGCTTTATCTGTATTATTATCTAAATATTGTTTTTCGGCAGATTCGTAAGTAGCATTATCCAATTCTGCATCGGTAACCTCAACATAATCTAAAGTACGCACCCAAGCTGCATATTCATCCACACGACCTAAATCTATATAAATTAAACGTGCCGTAGCTACAGCTTGAACAGCTTCTGGGGTTCCTGGATAATCACCTGCTACTCTTTTAAATTTACTTAAAGCTACCTCATTTTCACTTCCATTATAGTACACCAATCCTTGACGCAGTAACGCTTTTGGAACAAACGAGCTCATTCTATATTCTGAACTTAATCGATTGTAAACTTGCATTGCCTTATCAGTCTCATTGGCTTTTACATATGAATTTCCTAATTCATACATAGCATCATCACGTAGTTTAGACTTCGGATATTTATCAATAAAATTTTCTAATTCTGATATTTTTTTTGAAGCTTGTCCAGAATAGCCAACACTAATTGCTTTTTGAAAAGCAGGATAATCTGAATCTATTTCACTTAATTGAATAGCATTATTGTAAGCTTTAATAGCACTACTATATTGACTAGACACAAAATGCCCATCACCCAAACGTAAATACGCATCATTCAATCTTACTTTATCATCTTTTTTATTTGATATAAATTGATTAAAATATCGGGTTGCTTGCGAATAGTTTTTTTGTTTGAAATAAGTATACGCTAAGTTATAATCTATATTCTCAATTTCTGGAGTTGTTGAAGATTCTGTTTGCTGCTGAAACTGTTTAAAACCAACTAATGCATCATCATAATTAGTTAAGTTATAATCTGCTTCAGCTTTCCAAAAGGTAGCTCTTGCCGTGTATTGAGCAACTCTAGGCTCTTTTAAAGATTCATCAAAAAGTGATTCTGCTTCTAAATATTGAGTATCATTATAAAGCTCAATACCTCTATAAAATGCTACTTTTTGGTAGGCTACTTTATTTTCAAAACTCTTTTTACCTTCTAATAATTTAAGGGCTTCTTTATAGTTTTTTGATGTGATATATGAATCAATTAAAAGGGTTTCAATTTCTTCTTTATAACTCGTATCTGGATATTTATCTAAATATGCCGCCAAAACTTGTGGTGCCGATTGATACGGGTTTCCTATTTCATAACTAATTTTCGCATAATTTAACCATGCATCTTCTTGAATTTTTAAATCGTAATTCATTTGAGATGCATATCTAAACGCATTTAAAGCTTCTTGTTTTTTATCTAAATTAATGTAACTTTCTCCTAAATGATAGTACGCATTTTGCGCAATGGAGTTATTTCCTCCAACAATTTTATTAAATTCAGAAATGGCATTTTCATAATCACCTTGTTTATAATGAGCATAACCCAATTGATAAAAATCGGTATTATTCCACTTGCCTCTTTTCCCTTCATATTCGGCTAAATAAGGAATAGCTTCAGCATATTTTTCTAAATTAAAATAACTTTCTCCTATAATTTTTGAAAGTTCTGATACTTCAGCATTATCACTTGTTTCTAGTCTTTCTTTAGCGAGTTCAATAGCTTTTTCAAATTTTCCCAATTTAAAATGTAAGTCTGCTTGATAATAAGATAGCTTTTCTTTGTAACGTTCTTGGTCACTTACTTGATCAAAATACTCGTTAGCTTTGTCATAATCATCACCTTCATAAGCCATAAAACCTATGTAATACTTTGCCTGCGAACCATATTCTTGAGAGTTTTCAACACGCGTTAAGTATTTTTTCGCTATAGTATATTGCTTTGTAGAAAATGCAGAATAGCCATTATTAAAATTAAACTTTTCTTTTTCTTTTTTACTTAAAGCTTCTTCATTCACTTTGTTATACCACTTTCTAGCATGAGCGTATTTAGAATTTTCAAAATAATAATCGGCAACATCAACAAAAGCAGTATTACGTTTTGTGCTTGTTGGATACTCTTTTACAAAATCTTCAACTAATTGATCTGCACTTTTTTGATTTAAACGTACAGCACAATTAGCTATATAATAGGTGCAATCCGACTGTAAAATTTCTTCTTTAGCTGTTTTCTTTACACTAGCAAATAACGACTGAGCCGCAAGGTATTGCTGATTATTATATAGTGATAAGGCTTTTTGGTAATCGACTAAACCACTGGTATAGGTAGCCGTTTTTTGTGCTATAATTTGAAAACTAAAACTTATAGCCACTAAAAGGGAAATAATATTCTTTTTAGTCATTAACGATTCGTTTTTTAATTTGATGTTATAAAGATAATTCAATCTAAAACCTATAACGCAACAATCGTGCTATAATTATAAACCAAGTTATTAAATGTTAAATTCTATTAGAAAATAAAGCAAACTTTTAAGCGTTACTTTTTAAGTTTTAACTTTTTAGTAATACATTTACAAGACTTTAAAATTATTTTAATTTATGCCAAACCCCATTTTACAACTAAAAGACGTTTCTATTTTTCAAGGAGAAAGCCTAGTGCTAAAAAACGTGAATGTAGAAATTAATAAAGGTGATTTTGTATATCTAATAGGAAAAACTGGAACTGGAAAAAGTAGTTTTATGAAAACCCTTTATGCAGATTTACCTTTAACCGAAGGTGAAGGACATATTGTTGATTACGATTTAAAAAATCTTAAAGAAAAAGATATTCCATTTTTAAGACGAAAATTAGGTGTAGTTTTTCAAGATTTTAAATTATTGACTGATAGAACTATTAACGACAACTTATTATTTGTTTTAAAGGCTACTGGATGGAAAGACAAAGAAGAAATGAATACACGTGTTGAGGAGGTTTTAACTAAAGTAGATATGAAAACTACTGGATTTAAATATCCGCACGAACTTTCTGGTGGCGAACAACAACGCATAGCTATTGCTAGAGCTTTACTTAACAACCCTGAACTTATTTTAGCTGATGAACCTACTGGAAATCTAGACCCACAAACTAGCGTTGAAGTTATGGAAGTGTTACAAGAAATTAATAAAAATGGCAATACTATATTGATGGCTACACACGATTATGCTTTACTACTTAAATATCCAAGTAAAACACTAAAGTGTGATGAAAATCAAGTTTATGAAGTTGTGCAAAAGAAAGGCTAAGTATGCTATCCATTTTAATTCCTGTATATAATTACAATGTTGTAAATCTTGTTAGTGAAATTCATAGACAAGCTACTCAAGCTAAAATTGAATTCGAAATTATTTGTGTAGATGACGCTTCGAAATCTCTATTAAATAAACATAATGAAAAAATAAATTCCTTGAAAAATTCTACTTTTTTTTCAAATAAAAAAAATTTAGGATATAGTAGTAATAGGAATTTTTTAGCCTCAATATCTAAATTTAAAAATTTAATATTTATTGACGGTGATTCAATTATAATAAGCAACCTATATATTAACACATATTTAAACATACTTTCTAAAAAATTTGATATTGTATATGGAGGAAGAATTCATCCAAACTCAATTAAAAATCCTTATAAAAGTTTACGATGGAAATATGGTAAATTTAGAGAAGATAAATCTACAGCTAAGCGAGCTGAGAAAAAATATGAAGCCTTAATGTTTAATAACACACTTGTTAAAAAAAATGTATTTGGTTTAATTAAATTTGATGTTATAACTAATAAATATGGTCATGATGATACTTTATTTGCTTATAAAGCAAGTTTAGCCAAACTGGACGTAAAACATATTAACAATAGTATAATGCATGCAGACATAGATGAAAATTACGTCTTTTTAAAAAAAACAGAAACAGCTTTAAACAACTTAAAATACATTAGCAAACATAACTTAATAAGCTCAGATTTTGTAAAAATGCTAAGTGTTCATAAAAAATTAAAGTGCTATAAAATAGATTATATTCTAACAATGTTTTATAAACGATTTAAAAACAAAATGAAACACAATTTAGTCTCTAACAACCCTTCATTAAAAATATTTAATTTATACAGATTAAGTTACTTTTGTTACATCTATAACAAAAAAATATGATTCCTTTTTTTTCTATAACTATTCCTTTATATAATAAAGAAAACTTTATTGAAAATACACTACAAAGCGTTTTTAATCAAACGTTTCAAGATTTTGAAATTATTATAGTTAATGATGGATCTACAGATAATAGTTTAGAAAAAGCTAAAAATGCGCTTTTAGGCTATGAAAATCACACAATTATTCATCAGAAAAACAAAGGTTTGTCGGCTACTAGAAACAAAGGTATTTCAATTGCAAAAGGGAAGATTATAGCGTTATTGGATGCAGATGATATTTGGGATATAGGGTTTTTAAGTGAAATATATAATTTATGGAATAAATTTCCTGAAGCATCATTATATGGTACTGATTATCTTGAAAAATATAGCAATACAAATGTTTTAGAACCTAAAAAAAACTTAGATGCTTCATTAAAAAATAAATCTTTTTTAGTTGAAAATTTTTTTAATGTAAGCTTGTTTCAATTAATTGTTAGTCAAAGTAATTTTGCATTTAAAACTGAAGTATTTAAAACCATTAAATTTAATGACACTATTGATTTTGGAGAAGATGTTGAATTTTATATTAAAAGCAATTTAAAGTACAAATTTGCATATACTTATAGAGCATTAGCAACAATTCATTTGAATATTCCCAACCAAATGACAAGTAAAAACTATAAAGGAAAACGATTACCAGATTTTGACGCTTTTGAGCAAGAAGCTGCTACAAATCCATCACTTAAAAAATTTTTAGATTATAATAGATATTTTTTTCTAATTAACTCTAGAATTTTTAATGATAAGGCAACATACAATTTAATGGCAAAACACATTAACTACAACAACCTTTCTACTAAACAAAAGTTTCTTTTAAAAAGTCCTTTGTTTCTTTTAAAGCTTTTAAAATTTATTAAAAAGATATTTTTAAGGTATAATATTAGGTTAACATCTTTTAATGATTAACTAAATATAACTTCCCAAGATTTAATTACAGAGTCTCCTGTAAAATTATTAATAGAGTTACTTGCGTTAGCTTTTAATTTATTATACAAATCTTTGTTAGTTTGTAAAAGGTCAATACTTTTCTCTAATTCTTTAAAATCTTGATCTTTAACAAGAAGTCCGTTATTTTTATTCTTTATTAATTCTGATGGACCAGATTTACAATTAAAAGATACTACAGGTGTTTCTAAGGCAAGTGTTTCTAATATAACTAATGGCATGCCTTCATATTTACTGCATAGCACTAAAAATTTACAATGTTTAATATAATCGTATGGGTTTGAAACAAAACCTAACAATTTTACTGTGTCTTGTAAATTATTAGTTTTAATTATTGCTTCTAATTTTTCTCTATCTTTTCCTTGTCCTAATATAATTAATGGAATTCCTTTTTTACAAGATTCTGTATTTTTATAGCTTAAGATAAGCTTGTCAAACTGCTTAACTGGATTAATTAATCTTCCTATTGCTAAAATGGCATTATTTGGAATATCTACTTGAGAGGTTTTAAAATTTTGTAACAAATTTTTATTAATAAAGTTTGGTATATATGTTACATTACCAAATGTATGATACTTATTTAAAGCCTTTTCAATATCTTTTGAAACGCCAATAATTGCTCTTGCTTTACTGTATTCTTTTTTAAAGAAATGCCCTTTAGGAATATGGTATGCTATATTAAAATGCTGAATACTCATTACCATTTTTTTAATATTAAAAACAAATAGATGAAGTATTAATTCCAAAACAAACCTATTACGCATTCTAAAATCTACATAAAAATCGGCATCAATTTCTTTATAATATTTTCTAAATAAAAGTATTTTTTTAAATTGCTTAATCCATTTTATATGCGACTCATTTTCACCTAAATTATAAAGTTTTCCTGTATATTTATATGTGATTTTATCCCAAAGCGATATTATTGAAACTTTATATCCTGCTGCTTCTAATGAATAGGAAAAAGATGCTGCTACTTTTTCGGCTCCACCACCACAAAGGCAATCTACTATAATACAAATATGTTTTTTATTCTTCATCTAAAAATAGAATCGAAATTTTTATTGTTTAAAATAACTCGTTTTCTTTTTACAAATTTTGAGCTAAAAATACTTCTATTTTTCTTCAATAATTCACTCTCAATTCCCATAAAATGGGTTAAACTATGCGGAAAATCATCTAACATAAATACTCTAGTTTTATCAATTAAAAAATCTGTTGGTTTCTCAAAAGCAGGAGACATATACACTAAAAAGGGAACTTCGTACATTGTAGAGGTTGGTTTATCTTCAAAATGTCCAAAAAAATCAGCAACATCATAAACCTCTTCTCCATGATCTGAAAAATATATTACTGCGCTTTTCTCTTCTCTTTTACTTACTATTTTTATAACTTCAGAAACAATAAAATCATTATATAAAATAGTATTGTCATACTTATCTATTATTTGGGTTTTATTGTTTTTTATCTTTGAAAAAAAAGTATCAAACCCTTTCGGATACCTCTTTCTATAATCATAATGACTTCCTATAAGATGAAGAAAAATTACTTTTTTTCCTTTCACCTTAAGTTTTTCATCCAATATAGGTAACAACACTTCATCATATAAAGTAGTATTACGATAGTCATTATAGGCTAAAAATAAACTTTCATCTGCAGCAGAAGCTAATTGTGAAATTATATTATCGTGGATACCAACAGCTCTTTGATTTGACAACCAAAACACTTGATATTTTGCATTTTTTAAATAATCAATTAGTGTATTAGATGTTTTTTGGTTTTCATAATTAGATAAAGTCAAAATATCTAACATAGATCCAGTTGTAAATACATGTGGACTAATCACATTTTTATAAACAATTAATGAATCAGATAATTCTTTTAATTTGGGAGTCGTATTTCTTTTGTACCCATAAATACCCATATGCTTACTTGTAGTAGATTCTCCAATTATTACTACTATTACATCATTTTCTGTAACAGATTTTGTTTCAATGTTTTTCTTAGTAATATTAAATTCTTTTATTGATTCTATTTGCTCTTGGTATTGTATATATGATTTAATTGATATATATGGTAAATTATACACTATTAATTTACTATGCTTCAAAAAAATTAGCATTATAAATATGAATACTAAACTTACTATTACATTAATTGATTTTACTTTTACTTGTTGGTGTGTTTTTTTAGAAAAGAAACTCTTTATTGGTATAAAAAATAACAGTAACCAAATTAAATTATTGCTGTAATATACCAAACTAAATTCTTTAACTTCATCATAATTTGTACTGAGTATAACATAAATATATGATGCATTCATCCTAGTTTGAAAAAGCAAGTACAGTCCTGTTTCTATTAAAAAAAAAATATAAAAAAATACTATTATTAAGGCAGCAATTTTATTCCCTAATTTAAAATTTGAAGCTTGATTTATTACTAAAAAAGTAATAATTGTAAATAGAATATTTTCTGCAAGATTTAAGAAAGTAGAGAATTCAATTTCATGAATACAAACTTCTAAAATGAATGACAAAAATAAAGGATACACTAATAAAATAATATTTTGTTTCCAATACATATTTAAATAATTTTATAAAACTTTTTGAATAATAAACATAATGAACTCATTTAACTTTTTCTATTTCCTAAAAAATGGCTATAATTTACTCATATTTTGTTACTTTTCTTGTGTGTAGCGATGCTATATTCTTCAAAAAATGCCTCATCAGAACAAATTCTATCTCATTTTCGGTTAAAAACAAAAAGTTTAAACGAGTTCAATAAAGCGAATCAAGGATTGGATTTTATTTGCATTGAAAATTAGTAAAAATAAAATGTTTCATAAAGAAATAATGAAATAAAACCTTCTAAGGTAAACTCTAGAATTAACCAATAAATAAAAGCTAGCAAATAGAGAGTTTATCCTTCAACTTTAATTTTCTTTTTTGTTAGTAATGGTTTTCTAAATATAAATAACATTAATATAAAGTATAAAATATAACTACATGCATGCCCGATTACGGCACCTTTAACCTCAAATATATTAATAAAATAAATACTTAAAAAATATACTGAAAGCACATAAAACAACTCTCCAAACATATACCAAAACAACATTTTTTTTGCTTGCATTTGATAAGCAATTGCAAATGATGCTATTTTAAAAAAATCGCCTATTAGTTGCCAAAAAAACAAATCTTGTACAGGTAAAAACTCTTGGGTTAAAGTAATTCTTATAACCCAATATCTTAAAAAGTAAATAATTATAAATCCTATAATAACAATTGGTATAATAGTTTTATAAAATTGCACTATCAAATTTTTAAACCCTTCGTCTGCCTGGTTATGAGAGAGTTTGGGTAATAAATACAACGAAAAAAGACTCATTACAAACATTAAATAATACTGAGAAATTTTAATCATTGCTTCCCAATAACCAGCTTCTGACAAACCAATATTATCTATTATATAATTTTTTACAATAACATGTACAATTGGAATAGTTAGTGCAGTAAAGATTGCCATAATCATGAATGAAGACAGCCCTTTAATATATTTATTGGAAAAGTATGATATCGAAATATTCGCAAAAATAAACTTAACATCCTTTATCCAAAATAAGGTTAAAAAAAACAAAAATGATGGTACTAATATTATAGCAATTATAGCTCCTTTTAGGTTATACTTCCATAGTAAAAATACAACTACGATTACATTTAAAATATAACCAATAGTATTAATCTTTATAATACTTTTATACTTACCTAAGCCATTAATTACAGACAGCAAAAAAGTATTAATGGTATATAATGGGAGTATAAAAGCTAAAACTTTAATAGCATATGCATAAGTATTCACGCCAAAAATTAAGTTGCTAAAATAGTTTGAAAAAACAATTAAAATGGTTGAAACTACAAAAGTGAACAGGGTCGTTAAAAAGAAAGATGTTGAAATGATTTTTTTTAAAGTCTTTTTATTCTCTTTACTTTCAGCAATAAATTTAATAACTCCATTTTGAGCACTACTAACAGAGACTCCTTGACAACTAAGTAAAAAACTTCTTAAATTACCCGTAAGGGCCATGCCTTGTGGCAACAAAAAATATGCTAAAGTCTTTGATAAAATAAAGCCAGAAATTAATCTTACAAAAACACTTAACGAATTAAAAGATGCTACTTTAAATAGTATATTATTTCTATAAAACTGTTCTATTTTTTTTATCATGAAGTAGACAAAGTTAAATGATTTAAATCATAAAATCTATATCTTATCTTTAACTACACCAAAAAGCGAGCTTCCAAATATTAATAAAATCACTCCATAAT
>CAZLXG010000018.1:0-11910 GCA_964563585.1 uncultured Flavobacteriaceae bacterium
TATTGATGACTAAAAGTAAAGTTTTCAACAACTTACAAATCTTCTAACATTAAATTATATCATACTGCAAATCTTCATGTAAAGTTGAAATAGTTTCTTTACAAGTAATTAAAAAACAGTTCAACACCAGTTCCTATAATAAAGCTAACAATAGCTCCAATAAAGGATATACGTCCTAACTTATATGTGTTTGTAAAAGCTAACCAGAGCGCAAAACCACCACAACATACAAAAACCACCATCGCATATATAGATACATTGCTTGTAAAAAGCCCAATTAAGTTAAAAAACGGGTCTAATAAGGCAGTAAATCCAAATAATGCTAAGACAAAATTGGTTTTAGTGTGTTTAATAAATAGATAAATGCCAGCGATTAGTAGCTCAATACTAATTGATAATGGACCAAATTGCGTGTAATTTTCTTTTTTAAAATAGGCTTCTAAATGATAAGAAAGCTCAATTTTAAAACAAAATATAAAACCAAATATTAGTGCTATTAATATAAATATTGATGCTGCAATTTTTCTTTTATTCATAAATGTAAATTAATGATTTTTAGCGTATTATAAATCATCTAACATCAAATTATAATCGTATTGCAAATCTTCATGCAATGTTGAAATTGTTTTTTCAATTAAAAGTATTTGACGATTATACATGTTTTGTAACTGAACGCTATATTTTATACTAGGAGAAAAGTTTTTCAGTTTTTTACAGAAATAAAGTAATAACTCGACTTCGGTTTCCTTTTTTTGAGAATAACGAATATACTTTTTTGTGTTGGTTAATATTTTCCGAACACTTTTACGTATATAAAAATAGCTTTTTATGTTGATGCGTTCAAACTGCTCATCCATATAATCTTGAACCGTTTCAATATAACCACTTTCGTTATGCGATTCGAATAATAAATAGGTGAGAAGCTCTTTGTTTTCTTTTTTAAAGCGAGATAAGCGCAAACACAATTCTTGAATTTCGATACTAGAAAGCGTATTCAGTTCTTTTTTTATGTCTTTAAGTGGCACTGCTTTCATCTATATTATTTTTATGTGAGTGATGAAATGCAATATAACATAAAAATATTAGCGTAGTTTAGGAAAATCGGTAGGATTAGCTTCGTGCATCACATCGTAAACCGCTTCAAAAATATCTTCTATTGATGGTTTTGAGAAATAATCACCATCGTTTCCATAAGCTGGTCTGTGTGCTTTTGCGGTTAATGTTTTTGGTGCACTATCAATAAATTGATATGCGTTTTGGGTATTTAATATTTCATTTAAAATATAAGCCGAAGCGCCACCAGGAACATCTTCATCAATCACCATAAAACGACCTGTTTTAGATATACTTTTTACTATATCGTGATTAATATCAAAAGGTAATAACGATTGAATATCAATTATTTCGGCATCAATGCCAACCGATAAAAGTTCTTTTGCAGTTTGCTCAACCATACGAAGCGTAGAACCGTAAGAAACCAACGTAATATCTGTGCCTTCTTTTACTGTTTCAACAACTCCAATAGGTGTATTAATTTCACTTAAATTATTTGGCATTTTTTCTTTCAGTCGGTAGCCATTTAAACATTCAACAACTAATGCGGGGTCATCACCTTGTAGAAGCGTATTGTAAAAACCAGCAGCTTTAGTCATATTTCTTGGTACTAAAACATGAATGCCTCTAATTAAATTTAAAATACCACCCATTTGAGAACCAGAATGCCAAATACCTTCTAGTCTATGTCCACGAGTTCTAATTATTAAAGGTGCTTTTTGTTTGCCTTTTGTTCTGTAATGTAGCGTTGATAAATCGTCGCTAATTACATTTAAAGCATATAGAATATAGTCTAAGTATTGAATCTCAGCAATGGGTCTTAAACCACGTAATGCCATGCCTATACCTTGCCCAATAATTGTAGCTTCACGAATACCAGTATCGGCAACTCGATATTCGCCATATTTTTCTTGCAAACCTTCTAATCCTTGATTTACATCGCCAATATTTCCTGTGTCTTCTCCGAAAATTAAAGATTCTGGATAGTTGTTGAATATGGCATCAAAATTATCTCGAATTATAATTCTGCCATCAACTTGTTTTGCATCATCGTTATAAGTTGCCTTAACTTCTTTTATAAGAATAGGTGATTTTTCAGTTTCAGAATATAAATGTGAGCTGAATCTAGGTTGATTCTTCTCAAAACAATTATTTATCCAATCACTAAGTTGTTGTTTCTCAGTTGAATATTCACCAATAGTATATCTTAAAACTTTTCTTGCACATGATAATATGTCTTTACGAGTTGGCTCGTCGATAGCCGATAAAGTATCTTTTAGTTTATTAATAAAAACACCGTTAACACTTGATGTTGCTACATTAGTTAAAATTGAAATTAGCTCTTGCTGTTCGTTTTGAATAGGCTTTAAAAAAGTTGCCCACGCATTTTTCTTGGCGTTTCTAACTTCTTTTTTCATCGCTCTTTCAATCTCTGTAAGCGCTTCATTAGTTGTAATACCGCTTTCAATTATCCATTCGCGCATTTTTGTATTACAATCATGCTGTTTTTCCCATTCTAAACGTTCTGCACTTTTATAGCGTTCGTGAGAACCCGAAGTGGAATGTCCTTGTGGTTGTGTTAATTCTAATACATGAATTAATATAGGGACATGTTCTTCTCTTGCTATTGCTGATGCTTCTTGATATGTTTCAATTAAGTTAGCGTAATCCCAACCTTTAACACGTAATATTTCGTAACCTTTATTGTCTTTATCTCGTTGAAATCCTTTTAATATTTCTGAGATGTTTTCTTTTGTTGTTTGATGTTTTGCGTGTACAGAAATACCATATTCATCATCCCAAACACTAATAACCATTGGTACTTGTAATACGCCCGCAGCATTAATAGTTTCAAAAAATAAACCTTCACTTGTACTTGCATTTCCAATAGTTCCCCATGCTACTTCATTTCCATTATTTGAAAATCCAGTAGTATTTATTCCTTTTACTTCTTTGAAAATTTTAGAGGCTTGTGCTAATCCTAATAATCGAGGCATTTGTCCTGCAGTAGGAGATATATCTGGACTAGAATTATACTGTTTGGTTAGGTCTTTCCAATCTCCGTTTTCGTCTAAACTATGTGTGATAAAATGACCACCCATTTGACGCCCCGCCGACATGGGTTCTAAATCTAAATTGGTATTTGCGTATAAACCAGAAAAAAACTGTTCTGGAGTTAGTGCGCCAATTGCCATCATAAATGTTTGGTCGCGATAATAACCCGACCTCCAATCGCCTTTTAAAAAAGCTTTTGCCATAGCAAGTTGTGGCACTTCTTTTCCATCGCCAAAAATCCCAAACTTAGCTTTCCCTGTTAACACTTCTCTGCGACCTAATAAACTACACTCGCGACTTTTTACAGCAAGAGTGTAATCATTTAAAACTTCCGTTTTAAAATCGTTAAAAGAAATGTTGTTTTTCAAATCAGGAATTATTTGCATGTATATACGCTTTTGGCTTTTGCGAAAGTAGTAAAAGTTTGTCGATTTTGCAATAAACAAGCGACCTACTCTTTGTGTAATTCGTAGCTAAATGTTAAAAAAAATGAATAAAATAGATATTATTCAATAAAATTAACACTTACCAAGTAATTCAATAAAAATTTAACACTTTAAAACCAGCGTCTTCTGAAAAGACCTAGTAGTGATTGTGGGTCGAGAGTAAACTTAAATCTAATTTTTTGGTCGTAATTAGGTTGTCCAATTTCCCAACCCAAATTTGAATAAATAGGAAGATAGATTTCAAAATAATCGGTTACTAAATTAATTCTAATTCCAGAATCATATACAAACTTAGAATTGTTGAATTTGTTTTTTACAAACCCAATATCGCCATAAACTAAAACATACCTCCAAAGTGTTGTGCTTGCATTAAATGTAGAAATCCATTGATTAGCAAATGGTGTTTTTAATTTAGATTTAAAAGCACCTTCGGCAGGAATATATTGCTGACTAAAAATACCTGAGGCTTCCGAGCGCCCTAAATAACTATAATCAAACAAATAATCTGTTGGTCTATCTAGCGCAAAACTAAAATAATCGGAAGTTGGGTCTGTTTTATTTTTAAGAAAGGCACCTGTGTAAAACCTTAAATTTAATTGCCTGTTGCTTTCAAACAAACGTCTGTATTCGTAATTAAACGACACTTTGCTAAATGTTTTTTCTAATTGAAAATCAGCAGACCATTTGTTGAAATTAATTAAGTTATCATCAGAATTTATATAATGAACATTAAAAACATTATAGTTTGGTTCTGTGGTGTTAAATGGATTGGTAACATCTTCATCTCTGTTTATATCTAAATACCTGAAAATTAGAATTTTTCTTGTGTTTGAGCGGAAATCATTATCGTCTCTAAATTGAAAGGTTAGTGATGGGATTATTTTTTTAACAAATAAATTCTCAGCATACGATGTGTAGTTACCTCTTATTCCATAGTTTATAAAATACAGATTGCTATTTTCAATATGGTGTGTAATTGAAGCTGATATTGCGCCAGTTAAAGATTTAGATTTAAATGCGTATCGTGGTTCTATTTTGTAATTAAAATGTTTACGTAATAAAGTTTTATTGTATGTTTTAATACCAACTGTTATACCGTCATAGATATTATTAAACTCGGCTGTAGGCATAAAGAATACTTGGTTGTAATTAGGGTTTTCTATGTCTTTGAAAAATCGAAATTGAAGCGGTTTGTTATTAAAGAAAAAGCCTTTTAAAGATTTCCAGTTGTCTCTTAAATTAACTTCAGGTATTATTTTTTTGTAGTTTAAAACTAACTTATTTGCCGTGTTTCTTGGTATGGTTATGGTTTTGCTTCCGTTAATGTTTTCTACCCAAAACTTTGAGATGATACTATCGTTATTAAGTGTGTATAGTGAAATAGGCATACTATTATTATGCTTATTTTTTATAGTTAATGTTATAGAATCATCTGTTTTTATAACATTTTTTATTTTAAAATCTATTTTTTTGCGCGTTGCTAAATAATCGCTAAAAAACCAATCAATATTTTTTGAAGTTTTCGATTTTAAGAACGATTCAAATTCTTTGGTAGAAGTTTGTTTTAGTTGTATTTTTTTTAAAAATGATTTAATAGAGGTTTCTAAAACATCAGAATTTATAAAATCATCTAAATATTTAAGTCCAATAGCCGACTTATATTTTCCTGCTATATTCTTGTTAAACTTCAATAAAGAGTCCTTTTGCATTGTTAAGGGCTGGTCTCTATTGGTTCTAGCCATAAGCATAAATGCAAGTGTGTACTTATCGTTGAATTTCATGTCTGCTGCATGAAAAGAACGTATGCCCCAAAAATCAGCTAAAGAGCCTAAAAATTTCATATCTGGATAATAATGCTCGACATAATTCATTAAAAAATAAATTTGCAAACCATCAATTAACCACTGTTCAGTTCTTGGGTTTATAAGTAATGTGTTTTCTAGATGATTGTGAAGTGTAATTTTCAAAAGCTTTAATTCGTATTGAAAATTATTAGGATAAGTTTTAATGAAACTTGGTAAAAAATTCAAACCATAAACAGGGTCTTTTTTGTCATCAATTTCAGTTAGAAGTAATTTTTCATGAGGATAATTACCTAGGTTTTTAAAGATATAATTTGTTATTTTTTCAACTATTAAAACTTTGTCAATGAGTTCAATTCCATCAGAATTAATATTTGAAACTAATGAAAATCCATCGTCTTCAATAACTTCAAAACTAGGTATTTTGTTTAAGAATAATTTATTGTTTATTCTATTTTTCCCGTTTAAGTTAATAGTTTGTTTTTTAGATGATTGTACTATTTTACTTGAATTTAAATCTGAAGTTAATGTATAGCCAATTGGATATTCAATTTCTAAGTTAATATCTGCTACAGGAATATATAAATCATCTAGATTTTTGTTACTATAATATTGCCATTTACCATTGTAAATTGCGGGTGTAATATACCAATATCTTAAATTTAAATCACCAGTTTCTGTAATACCATAATCTGTAAATTTATCTTTTGGTATTTGCACTTTATAACCAAAATTTATAGTGTAAGATTCATTTGGATTTATAGGATTTTTTAACTCAACTTTTACAATATCTAATTGACCGCTTATACGTTCAAAAGCTAAATCTTCATTGTTTTGTTTCATTGAAGTTATTACAGAAAAACCTCTGTCTTCATTTTTAGCAAAATGAAACTTATCGTTGTATTCCTCTGCAAAGCGTTGTGCTAATGGTGTTTGTTTGGTTGAATAACTATTATTCCAATCGTTTAGATAGATAGTTTGTAACGTGTCTTGCGAGGTGTTTTTATATTGAATAATTTGAGTTATGGTAATTTCTCTCTTTTCAATATCAAAAGATGCCTTTAAGTCAATTTTATTTTGACCAAAGCAAATACTTGTAAACACAAATAGTATATAACTTAATAAATAGCGAGAATTCAATTTATTGTAAAAACATTAATATGATTAATAATTCATGTAAGGCGCTGCAATATAGCAAAATATTGCGATTCGGTATGCTGAGAATAAATTTGGAAATCCTAAAGCAATAAGATTAAAAATTTGGACTGAATCTAGATTCTTTATAGAAGGTGTCTAGTATTTCAATTACCTCATCTTCTGTATCAACCAAATGAATTAAATCTAAATCTTTAGCGCTAATGTTTTCAAACTTGTCTAAAAGTGTTGTTTTCACCCATTCAAAAAGACCTTCCCAAAAATCTTTTCCAACTAAAATAATAGGGAATTTTTCAATTTTATGAGTTTGTATTAATGTGATAGCTTCAAATAATTCATCTAATGTTCCAAATCCGCCAGGCATAACAACAAAACCTTGTGAATATTTCACAAACATGACTTTTCTAACAAAGAAATAATCAAAATCTAGGCTTTTATCATGGTCAATATATGGGTTGTCGTGCTGCTCGAAAGGTAATTCAATATTTAAACCAACGGAAGTTCCGCCTCCTAGATGTGCGCCTTTATTACCAGCTTCCATAATTCCCGGACCACCACCAGTTATAACGCCATAACCAGCTTCTACTATGCGTCTTGCAACTTTTTCAGTTAACTTATAATATCTATTATCGGGTTTTGTTCTTGCAGACCCAAATATTGAGACGCAAGGTCCAATTTGACTCATTTTTTCAAAACCATTTACGAATTCTCCCATTATCTTGAAGATTGCCCAAGAGTCATTCGTTTTATTTTCGTTCCAACCTTTATTGTGTTGTTCTTTTTTCATATTATTTAAACCTTTTAACCTATAGTGATTTAGACGTTAGTATTATATTTTGTTTTTTTGAAAATCTATAATCAAAAGACTACAAATAAATTTTATAACTCGCTAATTTAATTCTTTTTTAAGAAATTTAGCTGTGTAACTTTTTTTATGTTTTGCAACTTGTTCTGGTGTTCCTTCAACAATTATTTGTCCGCCACCTTTTCCGCCTTCATAGCCAATATCGATAATATAATCAACGGTTTTAATAACGTCTAAATTGTGTTCAATAATAACAATGGTATTGCCTTTGTCGACTAATTTATTTAGAACATTCATTAACACACGAATATCTTCAAAATGCAAGCCTGTTGTGGGTTCGTCCAATATGTAAAAGGTGTTTCCCGTATCACGTTTGCTAAGCTCAGTCGCTAATTTAATACGCTGCGCTTCGCCACCAGAAAGCGTTGTGCTTTGTTGCCCCAGAGTGATGTAGCCCAAGCCTACATCTTTAATGGTTTTAAGCTTGTTGTTTATTTTTGGAATGTGCTCGAAAAACGGAACAGCTTCATTTATTGTCATGTTTAAAACATCACTAATAGATTTTCCTTTATAACGAATTTCTAATGTTTCTCTATTAAAACGTTTTCCTTGACAGGTTTCACATTCTACATAAACATCAGGAAGAAAATTCATTTCAATAACACGTAAACCACCACCTTTGCAGGTTTCACAGCGTCCGCCAGCAACATTAAAACTAAATCTACCAGCTTTATAGCCACGAATCATAGCCTCTGGAATTTTAGCATACAATGCTCTAATTTCGCTAAAAGTCCCTGTATATGTTGCAGGATTACTTCGTGGTGTTCTGCCAATAGGTGATTGATTGATGTCGATTACTTTATCAATATGTTCTAAACCTTTAATGCTTTTGTATGGCATTGGTTTTTTAACGCCATTAAAGTAATACGCGTTTAAAATAGGGTAGAGGGTTTCGTTGATTAGAGTGGATTTTCCGCTACCAGAAACACCAGTAACACCAATCATTTTTCCTAAAGGGAGTTTAATAGAAATGTTTTTTAGGTTATTTCCTGTGCAACCATTCAGAATTAGTTTTTTACCATTTCCTTTTCTGCGTTTTTTAGGTACTTCAATTTTTTTCTTTCCATTTAAATAATCCGCAGTTAATGTATGATGTGTTAAGAGTTCTTTTGGACTGCCAATACTAATAATTTCGCCACCATGCTTTCCTGCTTTGGGGCCAATATCTATAACATAATCTGCACGTTCAATCATGTCTTTATCATGTTCAACCACAATAACAGAATTTCCCATATCACGAAGTGCAACTAGAGAGTTGATAAGTTTATCATTATCACGTTGATGTAAACCAATACTAGGTTCATCTAAAATATACAGAACACCAACCAATTGAGAACCTATTTGAGTAGCTAAACGAATACGTTGAGCTTCGCCTCCAGATAAAGATTTTGAACTTCTACTTAATGATAAATAGTCCAAACCTACATCCAATAAAAACTGTAATCTAGACTTTATTTCTTTGATGACTTCTTCGGCAATTTTTAATTGTTTTTCTGATAGGTGTTTGTGTAATGTATTAAACCAATCGGCTAAATCAACAATGTCTTTACCTGCTAGTTCTGCAATGTTTTTGTTGTTGATTTTAAAATAAAGCGATTCTTTTTTTAAACGGGAACCGTTGCAAACAGGACATTCAACTTTATCCATATAATCTTTAGCCCAACGTTTTAAAGATGTAGAATCTGCTGTTTTATATTGATTTTCAATAAAGTTTGCGACACCTTCAAAGTCAATTTTATAATCACGGGTAACACCAAGAGATTTGCTCTCTACCGAAAATTTATCATTTCCACCATACAGAATCATTTGTTTTGCTTCTTCAGGAATATCTTTATAAGCATCGGTTAATTTGAAATTATAGCGTTGTGCAATAGTTTCGAATTGCTTAAATATCCATGAATTTTTTTCAGCACCATGAGGTGCTAATGCGCCATTTTTTATAGATAGCGTATTGTCTGGAACAATTTTATCTTCATTAACTTGATATAAATCTCCAATACCATTACAATGCGAACAGGCACCTTTTGGCGAATTGAATGAAAAGTTATTTGGCTCTGGATTAGGATATGATATTCCCGAAGTCGGACACATTAAATTTCTACTAAAATAGCGAGTTTCGTTCGTGTCTTGGTCAATTACTAAAAGCACATCTTCTCCATGATACATAGCTGTATTAATGGTTTCTGTAAGGCGTTTATCGTTGTCTACGGTATCATTAATAACCAATCTGTCAATTACAATTTCAATCTCATGAGTTTTATAACGGTCAAGCTTCATACCTTTTACAAGGTCTTTTATTTTACCATCAGCTCTTACTTTTACAAAACCTTGTTTAGCAATTTGCTCGAACAATTCGCGATAATGCCCTTTACGCGACCGTATAACTGGCGCTAAGACATTGATGCGTTTACCATTAAAATCTTTAATAATGAGTTTTTTAATTTGCTCATCACTATAACTAATCATTTTATCACCCGTATTATAGCTATAAGCATCACTGGCACGAGCAAATAATAGACGTAAAAAATCGTAAATCTCGGTAATAGTGCCAACTGTAGAACGTGGCGATTTGCTTGTTGTTTTTTGTTCTATGGCAATAACAGGCGAAAGACCATCAATTTTATCAACATCTGGTCGTTCTAAACCACCTAAAAATTGTCTGGCATAAGCCGAAAAGGTTTCAATGTAACGGCGTTGCCCTTCTGCATAAATAGTATCGAATGCTAAAGATGATTTCCCACTACCCGATAAACCAGTAATAACCACCAACTTTTCGCGAGGAATTGACACATCTATATCCTTTAGATTGTGAACTCTAGCTCCTTTTACTTCAATAAATTCGTCAAAATGGCTCATAAATTTGCAAAGTTGCGAAGTTACGTTTTTTGCTTATGAAAATGAAGTGAAGTTAGTTTAGAAATATGTTAAATATTTAGTAATGAACCCAAGAATAAAAATTATTCAATGCCTTTTACAACACCCATTTCTAAACCTAAAACAAGCAATTTGTGAAACGTTGGCAATTGTGCGCCACTTTCGGTAGTAATCCAATCGCTCCACGAAGCTTCTAAACCATCAATAGGAAGAAGGGAAGTCCACATTTTAAAGCTTTTTGGTTTTCCAACTTCATCAAATTGCCATAAATAAGAATCGCCTGGTGTTGTGCCGCCAGAAGTATAAGTTACTAAAAGAGCTTCTTCGTTGTTTTCTAGTTTTACTAAACGGCGTTCTACACCTTTATCAAACACTTTGTATGGAGCAACTAACCAAAAGGAATCGTTATTAAAATATGTAATAGCTTTTTCTATAAGTTCTTTCGAAATTTCGTTTTCAATTTTAAAACTATGTACGTACACTTTACTAGATGCGTAATCTTTAAGATTTAAACTTACTTTGTAATCTTTCCAAAACACATTGCATATATTTTCATTTTTCTTCCATTCATAATGATGGCGTTTTTTAAAAGTCCATTCAATATAATTGGTGCTTTTGTATGCATCATAATTTAAAGCATCTAACATTTTGTATGCTAAAGCATCAGCCTTTTCATTTTGAATTCCAACAGGTAAAGCTTCATCGTATTTAAAAAAAACATAACCAAAAAGCAGTAAGCTAGGTAAGGTGAAAAATATAATTACTCCAGTTGTTATTTTAAATATTTTTTTTGATTTCATCTGCTGATACTTACTTGTTTTTCAATGGTCAGGTGTAACATTCATTTAATCATTTTATTATGTGATTAAATTTTTATTTATGAATGTTTCATAGTAATAAAACTTTGCTATCTAACGACTTAGAATAGATATACTGAAATCAAAATTATTGAATACTATTGGTTATTTCAAAGAAAAAGGTTAAAAACCGACAGCCGTATCATCACCTCGATAATCGGCTCCACCCTCTAACGTTTTGTCGGGTAAAACCATAATTCCATCGACCTTGCCAATTACAGGAGAGTCTTTTTCATTAATAATATAATCTAACTTTTTAAGTTTCTTTATTAATTCTGAATCGAAAGAATTGGGCTCCATAAAAATAACATCTGGTAACCATTGATGATGAAAACGAGGCGCATTTACAGCCTCTTGCATTGTCATATTAAACTCATGTACATTTAAAATAGTTTGTAAAACAGAAGTTATAATTGTTGAACCACCTGGCGTACCAACAGACATGAATAATTCTCCGTTTTTTTCAACAATAGTTGGTGTCATAGAACTTAACATACGTTTTTCGGGTTCAATACTATTTGCTTTTGCACCAATTAAACCAAACATATTTGGAACTCCGGGTTTACTACTAAAATCGTCCATTTCATTATTTAAAAAGAATCCAAGTTCAGAGCAATATAGTTTAGAACCATATGCGCCATTTAAAGTGGTAGTTACAGAAATAGCGTTTCCGAATTGGTCGATAATAGAGTAGTGGGTGGTTTCGTTGCTTTCAATAATTTCAATGTTTCCATGAGAAACATCACTAGATTTTGTTGCTTTTTCAAATGTAAAATCACTCATTCTACCACTTAAATAGGTAT
>CAZLXG010000018.1:12010-35452 GCA_964563585.1 uncultured Flavobacteriaceae bacterium
TCTCATTATTTGTGCTAAACATATACCTCCGCTTGATGGTGGCGACATGGATATGATTTTTAAATCATCGTAGCTAAAAGTTGTTGGTGTGCGCCATTTTACTTCATATTTAGCTAAATCTTCTTCAGTAATAATACCACCATTTTCTTGTATAAATTTTGCTAATATTTTTGCGGTTTCACCTTTGTAAAACTCGTCTTTGCCATTTTTTAATATACGTTCTAAAGTTTTTGCTAATGCAGGATATTTTATAGTGTCGTTGGTTTTCCAAACCTTACTAAAGATTATCGAATCATTATTTACCTCTTTAAAAAGAGGTTGATAATTTTTAATTTGTTTTTCTTGTTTCTTAGTTACTATAACACCTTTATAAGCAAGCTTAATTATCGGTTTTAAAATATCTTCAATTGGTAATACTCCAAATTTTTCATGTACATCAAAAACTCCAGCAATTGTTCCAGGTACGCCAACAGCCATAGCTCCAAGTATGCTTTTTCCGGGAATTACATAACCATTTTCATCCAAATACATATCCTTTGTTGCTGCTAATGGTGCTTTTTCTCTAAAATCGACAGACCCAATTTCTCCATTATTTTTTCGATAAACCATAAATCCACCGCCACCTAAATTACCTGCAAAAGGGTATGCCACTGCAAGTGCTAATTGTGTAGCCGCCATAGCATCAAAAGCATTGCCTCCTTTTTTAAGAATATCGCTACCAATTTGTGAGGCTTCTATTCGCGCAGAAACCACCATAGCTTTTTGTGTGATTAAGCCTCTTTGTGGAGTAACTACGGTTTCTTCATTTTTTTTACATGAAGATATTAGAATGAATACTAGAATTATTGAAAGAATGTTTTTCATTTATTAGTGATTTGCTTAGTTAGTTCTTTTAATTTTAGTTGTGAAAAATTGGTTAGTTCTTCAAAAAATGAAGTGAATTCTTTTTCGAAATCAGGATAAAATTCTTCAAGTTCATTGACAGCTTCATCCATGTTTGAAATATGCTTTATTCTCCGATTCATTCCGCTTAAAACTCTTGTTATTCCTTCAATAGAAGCATAACTTAATAACCAATTATCTGTTATCATATAAGGCATCATTTTTTGAATTCGAAGAGGTAAAATTTCATAATGTTCTTCTAACGAATCATAAAAATCTTCAATATATTCATCTAAAGGAATAGTACTGTATTTGTTCCAGTTTTTTGCTAAAAAATGGTCGTAAAGAATATCTACTATAACACCAGAATAATGTCCGTATTTTTTGTGTAACCGTTTTGTGCTTAAGCGCACTGTTTTATGTGCATCAGTATATGTATCAATATTGCGATGTAGCAAAATACCAATTTGAACATCCTTTGAGAATTTTTTATAATCTTTTCCTTTTATACCATCGGCAATAAAGTTTCCGATAGTAACCAAATCGCTTTCACCCGAAAGACAAATGTGTGCTAAGTAATTCATTAGCGTAATTTACAAATTCAAACGTAACATTTACATTTTAACAATAAAATTATTCCGTTAAGCATATTTTATGTTTTATTAAAATGCAAGCTGAAAAAATTGTGTAGGTTTGTTAAAAATTCGAATTATTTATGACACTTATAAAATCAATTTCAGGAATTAGAGGTACTATTGGAGGAAGAGTTGGCGATAATTTAACACCAATTGATGCGGTAAAATTTGCATCGGCTTATGGTGTTTGGTTAAAACAACAACGGGATAAAGATAATTACCGTGTAGTAGTTGGTAGAGATGCACGTATTTCTGGAGAAATGATTCAGAATTTGGTAATGAATACACTAGTTGGTTTAGGTATTCATGTGATTGATTTAGGTCTTTCTACAACGCCAACAGTTGAAATTGCTGTACCTATGGAACATGCAGATGGTGGTATTATTTTAACAGCTAGTCATAACCCAAAACAATGGAATGCTTTAAAATTATTAAATGCAAAAGGGGAGTTTTTAGATGCTGTTGAAGGTGCTAAAATTTTAGATATTGCTGAAAGTGATGCTATGAATTTTGCAGATGTTGACAGTTTAGGGAAAATAACAAGAAATGATGCTTATTTTGATTTGCATATTATTGAAGTTTTAGACTTAGCGTTAGTAAATGTTAAAGCTATTGAAGCCGCAAAATTTAAAGTGGTTGTTGATGGTGTAAATTCTACAGGAGGCATTGCTATTCCGTTACTTTTAGAACGTTTAGGTGTACAGGTTATAGAGTTATTCTGTGAGCCTAACGGGCATTTTCCTCACAATCCAGAACCATTAAAAGAACATTTAGGTGATTTAGCTGAAAAGGTTGTTAAAGAGCGCGCTGATTTTGGTATTGTTGTAGACCCAGATGTAGACCGTTTAGCGTTTATGGATGAAACAGGTGAGATGTTTGGAGAAGAATATACGTTAGTTGCTTGTGCTGATTATGTGTTGAGTAAAACACCAGGTAACACCGTTAGTAATATGAGTTCTACCAGAGCATTACGCGATGTTACAGAAAAGCATGGTGGTACTTATCAAGCTAGTGCGGTTGGTGAAGTAAATGTTGTTAACCTAATGAAGAAAAACAAGGTTGTTATTGGTGGTGAAGGTAATGGCGGTATTATTTATCCAGAGTCTCATTATGGTCGTGATGCTTTAGTTGGGGTGGCGCTGTTTTTAAGTTTATTAGCTGAAAAAATGATGAAAGTTAGTGAGCTTCGTAAAACGTATCCTAGTTATTTTATGAGTAAAAAGAAAATTCAATTAACTCCAGATTTAGATGTTGATGGTATTTTATCTACTATGGAAGAAAGATATGCTAACGAAGATATTACAACTATTGATGGCGTAAAAATAGATTTTCCAGAAAACTGGGTTCACTTACGTAAAAGTAATACCGAACCTATTATTAGAATTTATACTGAAGCAAAATCTCAAGAAGAGGCAGATACTTTAGCAGATAAGTTTATTGCTGAAATTGGTAAGATTGCGAGCATATAAAGTCATTACGAGGAGTTTTTACGACAAAGTAATCTTTTAATTGTGAGTTATATCATGAGAGATTGCTTCACTACGTTCGCAATAATGTAAACAATCTATTTAGGCTCTTTTTCTCTGTGTTTCCAACGTTTATGCGTCCATAAGTAGTATTCTGGAGCTTCATGTATTTGCTGTTCAACAAGTTTTAAAAATGCATCAGTAATTTCATAATCTTTAAAATCTTTAGCATTATCAGCTAAGGTTGTAAACGTAGTTTCATAATAACCACGCTTCAGTTTTTTCACGCTGAAAAACACAACAGTCATATCTAGTTTTTTAGCTAGCATTTCTGCGCCAGTATGCACGGGTACTTTAATACCCATGAAATCATTCCAATAATAAGCTTTATTTAGTTTTGGAGATTGGTCTGATGCAAAACCGTTAATAGATAGAATACCTTGTTTTTTTAATTTGGCTAGTGTAGGTATCGTTTCTTTAGTTGTAATTAAATAACTGTTAAATTTTGCTCTAATTCGTTTTACAAGCTTATCAAAATGTTTATTTGCTAAACGTTTATAAACGGCGTTTCCTCTAGATTTCACATAGGTTTGAAGAATAAAAATCCATTCCCAACTTCCGTAATGAGCACACATTAAAATAATGCTTCTATTTTTTGCTTCAATATCTTGTATAACTTCAACGTTTGAAAACGTATAATGTTTTTTCATTTCAGTTTCCGTAATAGTCATAGATTTTATCGACTCTACCATCATATCACATAAATGATGATAAAAGGCATTTGTAATACGCTTTATTTCTTTATCAGATTTATTAGGAAATACAAGATTAAGATTAGCTTTCACTACCTTTTTTCTATAACCAAAAATTCTATAAATTAATAAATAAAGAAAGTCTGAAAACGCATACAATAACCTAAATGGTAAAATAGAAATTAACCATAAAAAC
This sequence comes from uncultured Flavobacteriaceae bacterium, assembly GCA_964563585.1. GTDB lineage: Bacteria > Bacteroidota > Bacteroidia > Flavobacteriales > Flavobacteriaceae > CAZLXG01. The sequence continues at coordinate 15,942 of CAZLXG010000018.1, forward strand.
GGATAAATTAAAATGTAAACTAGAAATTGCATTAATTAATTTTAGATTTGTAGCAGCAAATATATTTAATTTTATACGTTTATACCTTATGGGCAATTTAAATTTAGTAACCATTATCATTATAGCAGCAAATGTTATTATATCTTATAAAGGTTTTAGCGATTATAGTTTTTTCGAAAAGTATAAGTTTAATGTTGGTGGCGTAAAACGTGGCGAACAAATTCGATTATTTAGCTCGGGGTTTTTGCATGCAGATAATGCGCATTTATTTTTTAACATGTTTTCATTATATATTTTTGCAGATGTAGTTTTTAGCCTTTTAGGTGCTTTTAGTTTTGTAATTATATATGTTGGGAGCTTATTTTTAGGTAGTTTATTGTCGTTGTATTTTCATAAAGACGAGTATCATTATAGTGCAGTAGGAGCAAGTGGGGCTGTTATGGGAATTATTTATTCTGCTATTTTGTTGCAGCCAAATATGAGTTTGTATATGTATTTTATTCCAATCCCAATTCCTGCATATATTTTTGGAATAGGCTATTTATTATACTCCATTTACGGTATGAAAAAGAAAATTGGTAATATTGGTCACGACGCACATTTTGGTGGAGCAATTGGTGGTTATGTTATTACTTTATTGTTATCGCCTTGGCTGTTAGAAACGAATTTATTAATGGTTGGTTTATTAGGGTTACCCATTGTATTATTATTTATTTTGAAGAAAGCAGGAAAAATGTAAGTTTACTAAAAAAAATAGGGCTAAATCAATTATTGAATTAGCTTTTATATTTTATGGAAGATATTATATTTTTATTTGTAGAAATATTCTATGGTTTCAACTTCTTCATCTTCACTACCATATAGAGATGTGTATATACAAGTTTTTGGGTGATTTTTTTTGTTATAAGGAATATATTATCAGTAATATATTCCTCTTTAGTAGTGAATTTTACCAATTCAGTATTACAAGAAAAAATAATAACACTTAGTAAAACGAACAAAATATTTTTTAGTTTCATGGTAGGTAAATTTTAATAATTGTACTAAGTTTTAAATATTCAAAAGAAACATTTTGTACTATGGCATAGCTATTGAATTTATAGTATGAATGAATATCTTAATTATGGTTTAAATGGTTGATATTCAGAAGTATAATATTTTAATAATTTCAGAAAACATAAAGTTGATTTTTGTTTTAATGACAGATTGACTTAAATATATATATGAAGAAATCTAATTTTATAAGCCTTGACAGTTTGTCATTACAGGAATTCGATGAAAATTCAGAGTTAATTCCATTAATGACACCTGAAGATGAAGAAGCCATAAATAAGGAAGAATTACCAGAAACATTACCAATTCTATCTTTAAGAAATACGGTGTTATTTCCTGGTGTTGTAATTCCAATTACTGCGGGTCGAGATAAATCGATTAAGCTAATAAATGATGCCAATAAAGGCAGTAAAGTTATTGGTGTGGTTGCGCAGAAAGATGAATCGGTTGAAGACCCATTGGCAAAAGATATTCACGAAACAGGTACAGTTGCTAGAATTTTACGTGTTTTAAAAATGCCAGATGGGAATGTTACCGTTATTATTCAAGGTAAAAAACGCTTTAAAGTTGCTGAAGTTATTACTGAAGAGCCTTATATGAATGCTACTATTCGTGAAGTTCCAGAAGCTAAACCTGAGGTAAATAATAAAGAGTTTTCTGCAATTATTGATTCTATAAAAGAGTTAGCTCTAGAAATTATAAAGGAAAGTCCAAACATTCCTAGTGAAGCATCTTTTGCAATAAAAAATATTGAAAGCAATTCGTTTTTGGTGAATTTTGTATCATCAAATATGAATCTTTCGGTTGCCGAAAAACAAACCCTTTTAGAAACCAACGATTTAAAAAGTAGAGCATTAGCAACACTTAAATTTATGAATGTTGAGTTTCAAAAATTAGAACTTAAGAATGATATTCAATCTAAAGTTCAAATGGATATGAATCAACAGCAACGTGAATATTTCTTACATCAACAAATGAAAACCATTCAAGAAGAATTGGGTGGCGTGAGTCATGATGAAGAAATTGAAGAAATGAAAGCGCGTGCTAAAACAAAACTTTGGGACGAAGATGTTGCAAAACATTTTAATAAAGAAATTTCAAAAATGCAACGTATGAATCCGCAAGTAGCGGAATATTCAATACAACGCAATTATTTAGAGTTATTTTTAGATTTACCTTGGAATGAATATAGTAAGGATAAATTCGATTTAAAACGTGCTAAGAAAATACTTGATAGAGATCATTTTGGATTAGAAGATGTAAAACGTAGAATTATAGAATACTTAGCGGTATTGAAATTACGTAACGATATGAAATCGCCAATTTTGTGTTTATATGGACCTCCAGGTGTTGGTAAAACTTCATTAGGAAAATCTATAGCAGAAGCATTAGGCAGAGAATATGTGCGTGTTTCTCTTGGTGGTTTACGTGATGAAGCTGAAATACGTGGACATAGAAAAACATATATTGGTGCTATGCCAGGGCGAATTATTCAAAGTTTAAAAAAGGCAGGAACATCAAATCCAGTGTTTGTTTTAGATGAAATTGATAAGCTGTCAAATTCACATCAAGGTGACCCTTCATCGGCGATGTTAGAAGTTTTAGATCCAGAACAGAATAGTGAGTTTTACGATAACTTTTTAGAAATGGGTTACGACCTATCTAAAGTTATGTTTATAGCAACATCAAATAGTTTGTCAACCATTCAGCCTGCCTTACTTGATAGAATGGAAATTATTAATGTTACAGGTTATACTATAGAAGAAAAAGTTGAAATTGGTAAACGTCATTTATTGCCAAAACAACTAAAAGAGCACGGTTTAACTGAAAAACATATCAAAATAGGAAAACCACAATTAGAAAAAATTGTTGAGGGTTATACTCGTGAATCTGGAGTGCGTGGTTTAGAAAAGCAAATTGCTAAAATGGTGCGTTATGCGGCTAAAAACATAGCCATGGAAGAGGAGTATAATATCAAAATATCTAACGAAGATATTATTGAAATTTTAGGTGGCCCAAGATTAGAACGTGATAAATATGAAAATAATAATGTTGCCGGTGTGGTAACAGGTTTAGCTTGGACACGTGTTGGTGGCGATATTTTGTTTATAGAATCTATTATTTCAAAAGGAAAAGGAACACTTACTATTACTGGGAATTTAGGTAAAGTAATGAAAGAATCTGCTACCATTGCTATGGAATATATTAAAGCTAATGCTGAAGAATTTGGTATAAATTCTAATGTTTTCGATAAATACAATGTGCATATTCACGTTCCAGAAGGAGCAACACCAAAAGACGGACCAAGTGCAGGTGTTACTATGTTAACATCGTTAGTGTCTTTATTTACGCAACGAAAAGTGAAGAAAAGCTTAGCCATGACAGGTGAAATTACACTTCGAGGAAAAGTATTACCAGTTGGAGGAATTAAAGAAAAAATACTAGCTGCAAAACGTGCACGTATAAAAGAGATTTTACTCTGTGAAGAAAATCGTCGTGATATTGACGAAATTAAAGCAGATTATTTGAAAGGACTTACCTTTCATTATGTAACCGATATGAGTGATGTTATAAAAATAGCACTCACAAATCAAAAGGTGAAGAATCCGAAGAAATTATAAAATAAAGAAATTCAAAACCTCGAATTATTTCGAGGTTTTTTTATGATTTAAAATAAAAGATACTAGATTTCGTTTTAAGATAGATTTACTTACTTTGTGTCCGTAAATATGCTAAAGAAAATTATCGCACTTTTTTGTTTGTTTATTTCTACATCAACTATAGCTCAAGTTGGGGGAGAAGCTACATACCAATTTCTTAATTTGGTGTCATCGCCTCGTCAAGCAGCTTTGGGAGGAAAAGTGCTTACCAATGTAGATTACGACGTTACCCAGGCACTTTATAATCCAGCAACTATAAATGTTGATATGGACAATCAATTAGCTTTAAATTACACAAGCTATTTAGGAGGCATCGGTTATGGTACAGCTGCGTATGCGTATACCGTTGATAGACATACACAAACTTTTCATGCAGGTATTACTTATATTAATTATGGATCGTTTGATGGTTATGATGAAAACGGAAATGAAACTGGAACATTTTCGGGTAACGAAGCAGCATTATCTTTTGGTTATGCAACACAAATAGGCTATTCCGATTTTTATATTGGTGCTAATGTGAAACTTATTACATCAAAATTAGAGCAATACAGTTCGTTTGGTGCAGCAGCAGATATAGGATTGCTTTATATAAATGAAAATTTAGATTTTAATGCAGCTTTAGTTGTTAGAAATATGGGAACACAAATCACAACTTATGCAGGTTTATATGAACCACTTCCTTTTGAAATAGATTTTGGTATGTCGCAAACCTTAGAACACGTACCAATTAGATGGCATGTTACTTTTGAAAATCTTCAAGATTGGCCAATAGCAAGACCAAACCCCGCTCGTGCCACAAGTGATTTGAGTGGAAATCAATCACAAGAAAAAATAGGTTTTTTAGGACAAGTGATTCGTCATACTATTTTGGGAGCCGAATTATTTCCCGAAGGTGGATTTAATATCAGATTAGGTTATAATTTCCGTAGGTCGGAAGAATTAAGAATTGTAGACCAACGTAATTTTTCAGGTTTGTCTGCGGGTATTTCAATAAAAATGAATAAAATGCGCTTTAGCTATACGCATGCAAAATATACAAGTGCAGGAAATTCAAACTTTTTTGGATTACAAATAGATTTACAATAAATAAGTATTTTTGTTTTATATGAATAAAATTACCATTGCCATAGACGGATTTTCTTCAACAGGAAAAAGTACAGTAGCAAAACAGATTGCAAAGCATTTAGGTTATGTATATGTCGATTCTGGTGCAATGTATAGATCTGTTACGTTTTATGCCATGGAAAACGGTTTTATAGATGAGAATCATTTTAATATTGAAGGTTTAGTGTCTCAATTACATAATATTCAAATTAGCTTCGTGTTTAATCAAGATTTAGGTTTTGCTGAAGTGTATTTAAATGGTAATAATATTGAAAAACAAATCCGCACGTTAGAAGTGTCAGGTTTTGTTAGTAAAGTGGCTACTATTTCAGAAGTACGCTACCAGTTAGTAAAACAACAGCAAAAAATGGGAGAAGACAAAGGCGTTGTTATGGATGGACGCGATATTGGAACGGTTGTTTTTCCTAAGGCAGCACTTAAAATATTTATGACCGCTTCTGCGGAAAAAAGAGCAACCAGACGTTTTGATGAACTTATTGAACGTGGAGAAGATGTTAAATATGAAGCTGTTTTACACAATGTGCAAGAGCGTGATTATATAGATTCTAATAGAAAAGATTCTCCTTTAGTTAAAGCTGATGATGCTATAGAAATTGATACTTCAGATTTATCAAGAGAGCAACAATTTGATAAAATATTGGAGTTAGTAACGATGACTTTAGAAGACAACGAATAGCTAATTTATCTCTTTGATTTGATTTCCCTTTTTTTATTTCCGCGAAAGCGATTTTATCTTCATTCATTTTAAAACCAAATAGTTGTTAATAATAGAATATAATTGTATTTTTGCGCTCCTTTTGGCGAATTTTGGAAAGAAAAAGGAACTTAAAAACAAACAATTTTAACCCTTCTGTGTGGTTATCGTTTTAAATTTTCCTAAGAGCATACAGAATACAAAAACGTAGTATAATTACGTTTCCGCGAAAGCGAAACATTTATATTACATTATAACTTAAATGGCTGAAAAAGCAAAAAAAGCTGAAGTTGAAGTAGTAGATGCTCCAACAGTAGAAGCTCCAGTAGTATCTGAAGCTCAAGCAAATCCTGAAAAATTCTTAAAAGACTTTAACTGGCACAATTACGAAGAAGGAATTGATGAGGTTGATGACAAACAACTTAAAGAATTTGAAAAATTAGTAGCAGATAACTTCGTTGACACACTTAATGATGAAGTTGTAGATGGTACGGTTGTGCATATTTCTGATAGAGATGCAATCATCGATATCAATGCAAAATCTGAAGGTGTTATTTCGTTAAACGAATTTCGCTACAACCCAGGTTTAAAAGTAGGAGACAAAGTAGAAGTATTAATTGATGTGCGTGAAGATGCAACAGGACAATTAATATTATCTCACAGAAAAGCTCGTGTAATTAAAGCATGGGAACGTGTTAATACTGCTCACGATACAGGAGAAATCGTAAACGGTTTTGTTAAATGTAGAACTAAAGGTGGTATGATTGTAGATGTTTTTGGAATTGAAGCATTCTTACCAGGTTCTCAAATTGATGTTAAACCAATTAGAGATTACGACCAGTATGTAAATAAAACTATGGAATTCAAGGTTGTGAAAATTAACCACGAATTTAAAAACGTAGTAGTTTCTCATAAAGCTCTTATTGAAGCTGATATTGAAGAACAAAAGAAAGAAATCATCAGCCAATTAGAAAAAGGACAAGTATTAGAAGGTATTGTGAAAAACATTACTTCTTATGGTGTGTTTATCGATCTTGGTGGTGTAGATGGTTTAGTTCATATTACAGATTTATCTTGGTCTAGAATTAATCATCCAAACGAGATTGTAGAATTAGATCAAAAACTTAATGTTGTAATACTTGATTTTGATGAAAACAAATCTAGAATCCAATTAGGTTTAAAACAATTAAGCAAGCATCCTTGGGAAGCTTTATCAGAAGATGTTAAAATTGGAGATAAAGTTAAAGGTAGAGTTGTTGTAATTGCAGATTATGGTGCATTTATAGAAGTAGTAGAAGGTGTTGAAGGATTAGTTCACGTAAGTGAAATGTCTTGGTCTACACATTTACGTTCTGCACAAGATTTTGTTTCTGTTGGAGATGAGATTGATGCAGTAATCTTAACTTTAGATAGAGAAGATCGTAAAATGTCTCTTGGTATTAAGCAATTAACACCAGATCCATGGACAGATATTACAACTAAATATTCAGTAGGTTCAAACCACAAAGGTATTGTACGTAACTTTACAAACTTTGGTGTTTTTGTTGAATTAGAAGAAGGTATTGACGGATTAATTTATATCTCAGATTTATCTTGGACTAAGAAAATCAAACACCCATCTGAGTTCTGTTCAGTAGGCGATACGCTTGATGTAGTAGTATTAGAGTTAGATGTTGAAGGACGTAAATTAAGTTTAGGTCATAAACAAACAACTGAAAATCCTTGGGATAAATACGAAACTGAATTTGCTTTAGGAACTGTACATACAGCTGCTATTGGAGAAATTGTTGATAAAGGTGCAACTATCGATTTCAATGAAGATATTGTAGCATTTGTTCCTTCGCGTCATCTTGAAAAAGAAGATGGAAATAAACTTAAAAAAGGTGATAGTGCCGATTTTAAAATTATTGAATTCAACAAAGAGTTTAAACGTGTAGTAGCTTCACATACAGCAATATTTAAAGCTGAAGAAGTTGCAAATGTAAAAGCAGCAGTTAAAAAAGCGGCTAGTGCAGCAGCAGAAGCTAAGCCAACACTTGGTGATGCTAATGAAGCTTTACAAGCTCTTAAAGATAAATTAGACGGAAAGAAATAATTTCCGATACTTTATAAAATTAAAAGCCTTCAAGAAATTGAAGGCTTTTTTTGTTTGTCATTCCGTAGCCTGTACTGAACTCGGTCGAAGTATGACAGGAATACACTTATTTAAACGAGTTGTTTTCTTTTAAAATTTTATCTATAAATTTGTAATATATTATATTACCTTTGCTTACCAAATACGTTTGGATAGTAAATATGAGTCAAAAAGTTTTACTTAACGCAAAAGAGGTAAACATCATTCTTCATAGATTGGCTTGTCAACTTATTGAAAAACATACCGACTTTTCAAATACCGTTTTAATAGGCTTACAGCCGCGTGGTATATTTTTAGCAAATCGATTAGCAAAAATATTAACGGAAGATTATAAAATCAAGAATATAAAATTGGGATATTTAGATATCACATTTTATAGAGATGATTTTCGTCGTGGAGAAAAACCCTTAGAAGCCAATACAACAAAAATAAATTTTATAGTAGAAGATAAAAACATTGTATTTATTGATGATGTTTTATATACAGGAAGAAGTATTAGAGCTGCATTAACAGCAATACAATCGTTTGGAAGACCTAACGAAATAGAGCTGTTAACTTTAATTGATAGGCGTTTTAGTAGGCATTTGCCAATACAACCAAACTATAAAGGAAGGCAGGTAGATGTAATAAATAATGAAAAAGTAAAAGTACATTGGAACGAAAATGAAAATGAAGATGTGGTTTACTTAATTGAAAAATAACAAACAATGAGCGAACTAAGTGTTAATCACTTATTAGGAATTAAATATCTTAACAAACAAGATATTCAACTTATTTTTGAAACTGCCGACCATTTTAAAGAAGTGATTAATAGACCTATTAAAAAAGTGCCTTCACTTCGAGATATTACTATTGCCAATTTATTTTTTGAAAATTCTACCCGAACAAAATTATCTTTTGAACTTGCTGAAAAGCGATTATCTGCCGATGTTTTAAACTTTTCGTCCAGTCAATCTTCGGTTAAAAAAGGAGAAACTCTAATAGATACAGTAAACAATATCCTTTCAATGAAAGTTGATATGGTTGTGATGCGTCATCCAAATCCTGGAGCAGGCGTGTTTCTGTCAAAACACGTAAATGCAAGTATTATCAATGCAGGCGATGGTGCACACGAACATCCAACACAAGCCTTATTAGATTCGTATTCAATACGAGAAAAATTAGGTGAAGTAAAAGGAAAAAAAGTAGTAATCGTTGGCGATATATTACATAGTCGTGTTGCGCTTTCAAACATCTTTGCCTTACAGCTTCAAGGTGCAGAAGTTATGGTTTGCGGACCAAAAACACTAATACCAAAATACATTAATAAACTTGGAGTAAAAGTTGAAACAAACTTACGTAAAGCATTAAATTGGTGTGATGTAGCAAATATGTTACGTGTACAAAACGAACGTATGGATATTAGTTATTTTCCGTCGACTAGAGAATATACACAACAGTTTGGAGTTAATGCAGCACTACTAGATTCTTTAGATAAAGAAATTACCATTATGCATCCAGGGCCAATTAATCGTGGTGTTGAAATTACAAGTGATGTAGCAGATTCTAAACAAGCCATTATTTTAGATCAGGTACAAAATGGTGTTGCTATACGTATGGCAGTTATTTATTTATTAGCTTCAAAAATTAAACAGTAATACTATGATTATATCTCAAAACGGAAATATTTCAATAATTACTCAAGAAAAAGCAACTACAATAGAGTTAGTTAGAAAATTACAAGCTTTATATCCAAAGTTTGAAAACAATAATATTATTGTAACCCTAACTGCACTTGGTAAAATAACCTTAGAGGAAACAGCAGAATTTCTTCAAATATCAAAAAAACATCGAGGAGCAAAACATTCATTTGTAATTGTTTCAAATAAAATAGATTTAGATAATGTTCCAGACAAACTTGTTGTTGTTCCAACTATACAGGAAGCTTACGATATTATTGAAATGGAAGAAATGGAACGTGATTTAGGGTTTTAGAATGTTTATCTGTTTGTTGTAAAGTTGATTATTCGCTTCAGCTAAACAATTAACAAATTAATAGAAATTAATGAAATTAACCATATTAGGCTGTTATAGTGCAACTCCACGAGTTTTAACAAATCCTACTTCCCAAGTATTAGAAATAAATAACAACATGTTTTTAATAGATTGTGGAGAAGGTACACAAGTACAACTTCGTAAGCATAAAATTAAATTCAACCGTATAAAGCATATATTTATTTCGCATTTACATGGCGACCATTTTTTTGGTTTACCAGGTCTAATATCAACATTTAGATTGCTTACTCGCGAAACGGATTTGCATATTTACGGACCAAAAGGTATTAAAGAAGTGATTACGCTTCAAATGAAATTAGCAGATTCTTGGACGAATTATAAACTTGTTTTTCACGAATTAACTTCAAAATCTTCAGAACTTATATTTGAAGATGATACTGTAGAAGTGCATACAATTCCTTTAAAACATCGTGTTTACACTAACGGTTATCTATTCAAAGAAAAAGAACATGAGCGTAAATTAAATATTTTAGCTGTTGAAGATGCTAATATTAATAAAGCATATTACAGAAAGCTTAAACAAGGTTTTGATGTTGAAAATGAAAACGGAAAACTTATTAAAAACTCAGAAGTCACTAGAGACGGAAAAAAACCTAAAAGTTATGCGTTTTGTAGTGATACGGTTTATAAAGAAGATATTGTTCCTATTATAAAAAATGTTGATGTGTTGTATCACGAATCTACTTTTTTAGAAAGTCATGCACATTTAACTGTTAGAACAAAACATTCTACGGCAAAAGAAGCTGCTAGTATTGCTAAACAAGCAAATGCGGGCATATTGTTGCTTGGACATTATTCAACGCGTTATGGCGATTTAAATGCTTTTAAGGTAGAAGCTCAAGAAGTCTTTAATAATGTTGAGTTGTGCGAAGACGGGAAAATATTCGATTTTAATTAAACTCTCGTAAATTATATATCCAAGTTATAGCTTCCTCTAAACTATAGCAACGTTTTAAGCTTTTCTCAAAAAAGTGTTTTTCAATTGTAGCGTTTAAATAATTAAAACTTGAGTAAGTTACTATGGCGCTTGCAACAACAAAATCGTAATTCTTAAAAAAATCAATCCAAGACTGAGGTTTAATAGAGTAGGAGTTTATTCTGTTAGATAAATAAGCTATTTGAGTATTTTCACCATAATGTTCAATTATAATTTTTACAACTTCGGCGACTTTATCCCAATCAAAATGAACACCTTCACTTAATTCTGAGATTATAAATTTGTCACACAAATAAAAATTACCAAACGAAAAGTTAAATTCTTTATGAGCTAACTCTTCAAAAAATTTGCTGTCTTTAAACTGCATTGCTATTAATTAATTCTTTAAATTTATATATTATTTTGTTAATATAAAAGCAATTTATTTTAAAATAGACCATAAAATTTATAATGAATACAAACTTAGGTGATTATAGAAAGTCTTACGAAAAAAGTGAATTATTATTAAAAGATGCACCAGAAAACCCGTTGGAATTATTTCAAAAGTGGTTTTTTGAAGTAGATAAATTTTTTAATAAAGATGAAACTAATGCTATGACAATTTCTACAATTGGTTTAGATGGTTATCCGAAAAGTAGAGTAGTGCTACTTAAACGTTATACTTACGAAGGTTTTATTTTTTATACAAACTACGAAAGTGAAAAGGGTAAAGCTATAGATGCAAATCCAAATGTTTGTATTTCCTTTTTTTGGCATGAAGCCGAAAGGCAAATTATAATTAAAGGTAAAGCTGAAAAGATAGCTGAAAATTTAAGCGATGGTTATTTTGAATCTAGACCTCGCGGAAGCCAATTAGGAGCTTTAGTTTCTAACCAAAGTGAGGTTATAAAAAGTAGAGACTTTATAGAACAAAAACTTTCTGAACTTGAAAAGGAATATGAAGGTAAAGAGATTACACGACCTAATAATTGGGGCGGATATATTGTAAAACCTATAGAAATTGAGTTTTGGCAAGGTAGACCAAATAGATTGCACGACAGAATTAAATATACTTTACAGGCTGATTATAATTGGCAGATTGACCGATTATCTCCATAAAAACACGATAAAACGCACAAAAATATTTCAAAATCATGTATTTCATCGATTAAGAACATAACTATTCGACGAACGACACGTTGTTCATCGATTTTAACATATCGTTAACATTTACTTCGAGTTAGGCTGTTAAATTTACAGAACCAAATCTAAATTTAACCTAAAATGAAGTTATTAAAAAAGTTGCCTTTACTGGCATTGTTAGCTCTGTTTACATTTTCTTGTTCTACAGACAGTATTGATGATAAAGCTTTAGAAATTACAGAAAATCTTACTGTAGTTGCAGCAAAAACTATTGAAATTGAAATTTTAGAACTTATTAATAATCATAGATTATCAAAAGGATTAAATTCTTTAAAGGATATGAATATTGTTAAATCTATTGCTTATAACCATACAGGTTATATGGTTGATAACAATCAAGTATCTCATGATAACTTTTATTATAGAAGCGATTATTTAAAAGCAAATGCTGGAGCAAAAAAGGTTTCAGAAAATGTTGCTTATGGTTACAGTAGTGCGCAATCTGTGGTTAATGCTTGGATTAAAAGTGATGGACACAGAGCAAACCTAGAAGGTGACTATACAAATTTTGATGTATCAGCAGAAAAAAACAAAGATGGTAGATGGTATTTTACCAATATCTTTATAAAGAAATAAATTGTTTACTTACTATTATTAAACAATTACCAATATAACCTTTTAATTTACTGATTTTTAGCGAAATATTTGTCTGACACAATTTTGTTATACAATTAAAGAAATTAGCTGGTTATTTTAATAACTTAAATTGTTATTAAATTTAGCTTTTGGTATAAAAGCTTCACAGAAATGTGGGGCTTTTTTAATTTAATTTATCGGTCATAAATATTTAATTGATTATTTGTACGTCTTGGGTTTATCTAATAACTTCAGTAAGTTAATATAATGTACTTAGGTTGGTAAGTTAATTTTGAAAAAATCAAAGATAACATATACTAAATCTATTTATGTCTATCAAAAATTTTGTGCTAAAAAAACCATCAAAAGATAAATCTCTTAATGGTTTTAAATATGTATTAAATTTAGCTTGGTTTCTATTTCATTTTCACAACTATAAATTGTGTACGTCTATTTAATTGATGTGCGTCTTCTGTACAGATATTTGTACCATCACAATCGTTTACTAGTTTTTGTTCACCATAACCGTTATATTCAGTTATACGCGATGCATCAACGCCATTATCAATTAAATACTTTTGTGTAGCTTTTGCTCTATCTTGAGATAAAAGGTTGTTATATTCCGATGTTCCTCTAGAATCGGTATGCGATTCAATTTTAATAATCATGTTTGGAAATTCGTTCACCATTAAATTAACTATTCTATCTAATTCTACTGTGCCATCACGACGAATATCATATTTATTAAAATCGAAATAAATAGGGTAGAGCTCAGTAATTGGTAATATGTCTTGTTTTGGAACATTGTTTAAAACAATATTTTCTGTTAGTTTAGAAATTCTGTTTTCTATACCTTTTGACGTTACATTTCTAGAATCGTCTATATGATTTTCTTTTTTAGTTATTAATTTATAATCAGCATCTCTATCAATATTAATTTCGTAATGTCCGTTTTCATCAGTAATTAAATCAACAATTTTATTATTGTCATTATCAAATAATTCTACTAAAGCATTTGTTACAGGCTCATTATTTTCATCGGTAACTGTACCTTCAATAACTAGATTTGGTATTCTGTCGTATGCATAAATATCATCACTACCAACGCCACCATCTCTGTTTGAAGCAAAGTAACCAGACAAACCATCATCATTCATAAAGAATGAAAAATCGTCTTTTCTAGAGTTTACAGGAACGCCCAAGTTTAGTACATTTACAATGTTACTGTTTGCATCTGAAACGGTTCCGAAAACATCTAATAATCCTAATCCTGGATGTCCATCAGAAGAGAAGAATAATGCATTCTCATTATTAACAAACGGGAACATTTCATTTTTATCTGTATTAATTATATTTCCTAAGTTTTGTGGAGTTCCTATTGAACCATCAGTAATATTTACATAATAAATATCTGAACCACCAAATCCACCAGGCATATTTGAAGTAAAATACAGTTTTGTATCATCACTATTTAAAGCGGGATGACCGGTTGAATATGCGTTACTATTAAAGTTTAATTCTTCAATATTTGTCCACAAACCATCAATTAAAGATGCTTTATAAATTTTTAAATTAGTCATGCCTGCATCATCTTTCCCTAAAACATTGTCATTGAAATTGTTTCTAGAAAAATACATGGTTTTACCATCGTTTGTAATGGTTAATGGCCCGTCATGATATACTGAATTTATATCACCTTCTAATTTAGATTTATGACTAGAAATACTATCATTTGCACTTTTGCTTTTTACATAAATATCAAGGAAAGGTTCTTCGTTCCAACCATAAATATGCTTTGTTGAAACGCCTTTATCTTTAGCGGAAGCAAAGTAAATATTTCCATCATATTCGTAAGCTCCAAAATCACTAAGTTCTGAATTGAAATTTACTGGTGATAAGAAATATTGTTGTTTTGCGTTATATATTGAAGTAATAAAATCGCTGTCTTTTGAAAATCTATCTTTTTTAATTTCGCCACCAGCGTCTTTAAATTTTTTCAACCATGCCCGAGATTCTTTATAATTTTTGGTAGCACGTAATGCTTGTGCATAATTGTAATAATATGCTATTGGAATATTGTTTTGCTTAACAGCTTTTTCGTAATATACCACAGCGCTATCTGGATTACGCATATACGCATAACTATCAGCTAATTGCCGTGTTGCATAATCTGCATTGTAGTTTTTATCAATAAGAGTATGATAAACTTCAGCGGCACTTACAAATGAAAATTTATTAAATAAATTATCCGCCCTTTTTTGTGAGCCATATTGTGCTGTAGCAGTAACGCTAAGCAATAATACGAAGTAAACTAGTAGGTAGTTTTTTGATTTCATGGGCTTATTTTATATACACAAGAGGTTAATTTGCGTTAGTTTTATTATTCCATTTTTACTACAATAAATTGAGTACGTCTGTTTAATTGGTGGTCTTCTTCTTCACAGTTATCACCGTCTTCACAACCATTAGTTAACCTACGTTCACCAAACCCTTCATGAGCTGTAATTCTTTCGGCGTTAATGCCTTTTGAAATTAAATACTCATACGTTGAATTTGCTCTATCTATTGATAATTTATCGTTATATGTTAATTCTCCTCTTGAATCGGTATGCGATTCAATACGGATTACCATTTCTGGATAATCGTTTTGCATTAAACTAACAATTTTGTTTAATTCTAATGCAGCATCTTTTCTAATATTATGCTTGTTGAAATCGAAATAAATTGTATTTAATTCAGCAAGTTTTATAACATCTTGTACAGGATTTAATAACAAATTAGCATTAATTGTTATAAGTTCTGTTTGAATGTTTCTTGATGTAAAGTTTCTATAATCTTCAATATATTTATCTTGACTTGCAACAATTTTGAAATCTTGATTTCTATCAATATTTATTTGATAATACCCATTTTCATCAGTATCCATATATGCTATCTCATTACCTTTATCATCAAATAAAGTAATTCTCGCATTTGGTACAGGATTGGTATTTATAGCATCGGTAACAACACCTTCAACATGAAGCACAGGTTCTCTGTGGAATGCATAAATATCGTCACTACCACGACCACCTTGTCTGTTTGAAGCAAAATAACCTGTAATTCCGTTTTTATTCATTGTAAAAGAAAAATCATCTTTATTTGAATTAACTGGAACTCCTAAATTTATAACATCTACAATGTTTTCATCTTCTTCACCTTTAATTGTGGCAAACACGTCTAGTAAACCTAAACCGGTATGACCATCTGAAGAAAAGAATAAAACACCTTCGTTATTCATAAATGGGAATCCTTCAGCACTTTCTGTATTTACAATATTCCCAATGTTTTTTGGTTCACCTAAAGTGCCATCAATATTAATATCTACTACATAGATATCAGATCCACCATAACCACCAGGTCTGTCAGACGTAAAGAACAGCTTTGTGTCATCGATATTTAATGCTGCATGTTGTGTTGAATAATTAGCATTATTTATTGATAAATCTTCAATGTTTGTCCAAATACTATCTTGCAATGTTGCCCGATAGATTTTCATGTTTGTTAACCCTTTTTTATCTTTTGTTTCAATGTCATTTTTTAAATTATTTCTTGAGAAATACATAGTGTTACCATCTTTTGTAATAGTAACAGGACCATCATGATATATAGAATTTACATCACCTTTTAACTTTCCTTTAAAATCTACATTTCTTTTACTTCCAACTTCTGCTACATAAACATCTAAAAAAGGTTGTTCATTCCAACCATAAAGTCGTTTTATAGCAGCACCTTCATCTCTAGCTGAAGTAAAATATACATTTCCATTATGTTCAAAAGCACCGAAATCGCTATATTTTGAATTGAAACGAACTCTATCTAAGAAATACTGTTGTTTTGCACCAAAAACACTGGTAATAAAATTAATGTCTTTAGAAAAATCGTTTGCATTTACAACACCTCCAGAATCTTTAAAACGTTTTAACCATATTTGAGATTCGTCGTATTTTTTCATACCACGAAGTGATTGTGCGTATTTATAATAATATTCTACAGGCACATTTTCTTGCTTAACTACACTTTTATAATATCTAGTAGCATTTCTAGGGTCTCTTAAAAATGAATAACAATCAGCAAGTTGTCTTGTTGCATAATCTTTATTATAGTTTTTTTCAATAAGTTCTCTGTAAACTTTTGCAGCTTTTACAAATGAGAATTTGTTGAATAATGTATCTGCGCGTTTTTGTTTTCCTTGTTGAGAAAACACTGAGAGACTTAACATTAACGCTAAACAAACTAATATGTAGTTTTTAAATTTCATAAAAATGATTATTAGAAATATCTAGGTGATTTTAATTTTGAACTTAAGAATTTGAATTCGTAAATAAGTAATATTTCGTGCGTACCAGTTGTGTAGCTAGCAATATCTGATATTGGCTTTTCGTAAGCATAACCAATACGTAGTTGTCTTGATATTTGAAAATCTGCAAGACCTCCAATAGCAGCTGTATGCTTATTAATTCTATACGAAGCACCTAACCAAAACTTTTCATTAAACAAGAAGTTTGCTGTAAGGTCATAAGATAACGGTGCGCCATTTGTAGCTTTTATTAATCCTGCGGGTTTAAATTTGATGCTTTTGTTTAAATCTATTACACCACCTAAAGTGAAATAATAACTTAATCTATCTAAAGCTTCAAAACCTTCATTTGTATTTTTATCTGTGTTTAAAATTCTTGGTACAGATAAACCAGCATATATTCTGTTGGTACTCCAATATAAACCAAGACCTAAATTAGGTGTCCAACGATCTTCAATTCCGTTAATTTGTGGGTCGAACCCTTCTGTTTCACGAAAATTTGCATCTAAACTATACTGCGTAAAACCAGCTTTTAAACCAAAAGCTAATTTCCCATCAACCCCTGTTGGAATTGAATATGAAAAATCTCCATATACGTAAGTAAAGTTTTCTGGACCTAAATCATCTTCAATAAAAGATAATCCTAAACCTACTCTATCATTCCTTAAAGGTGTATGTATAGAAAGTGTTTGTGTTATTGGTCCACCATCAAAACCAACCCATTGGCTTCTATGTAATCCAATAATACTTAAAGCTTCTCTACTTCCTGCATACGCTGGGTTTACAGAGATTGTGTTGTACATGTACTGTGTGAATTGCGGTAATTGTTGCGCAACACCAACCGTACAGCTAAACAACGCAATAGCGATTATATAATGTTTAATAAGTTTCATAGGTTAATAGGTTTATTTGGTTCCTAAGTAAATTGGACCAGTAAATGGTTTCAATCCACTATTTTTTAAATTTATTATATAATAATATGTTCCGTTTGGTGCTTTTCCTGCAGCGCCTACAGATGATTTGTGAGCTGATCCTTTCCATGCACCCATATTTTCACCTGTTTGATAATTTTGAGACTCATATATTAATGCTCCCCAACGGTTAAATATTTTAACATCGGCAGTAAATCCACATAAATCAATTCCCATAATATCAAATGATTCATTAAAACTATCTCCATTTGGAGTTAAAGCTTTAGAGATTACAACATCATTTTCGCCACAAGGTAATACCACACAATCTGCATGTATATTCATTGTTACTTCTGTTATGCTGATACAACCTTCTTCTGTAGTTGTATATCTAAATAAATAGTTTATTCCATCACTTCCAGGAAGAAAATCTTCAGTAAGCACAAGCCCTGTAGGGTCAAAAATGTTATCTAAAAGAACAGCATTAGTATCTCCTTCTATTAATTCCCATGTTCCGTTAGGATTAGTTGTACTAATTAAGGTATTCAAATCAACAATACCTTCATCAAAACATCTGTCTTGTGCTATTACATCTGTAATAATTTCATCAAGAGCTACATTTACTGTTTGTGTATAAACTTCTGTATTATTACATTCATCTGTTACTGTCCATGTTCTAACAATTTCATAGTCAACTAGATTGTTTTCATCAAACGAATTAGTCTCTTCGAAAACTACAGTTACATTAGTAGAACAATTGTCAGAGAATTCTAGAGCCGGTGCATCAGGAACATCTGTACAACTCGCATCTATTATTTCTTCAAAAGATGTAGTAGGGGTTGGTGCAGTTGTATCTTGCACTGTAATTATTTGTACATGAGTTGTAGTTAATCCACATTCATCAGTAGCTATCCAAGTACGAGTAATTGTATAATTTGAAGGACAATCGCCATCTGTTTTTACATCACTCAGTGTTACTGTAGCATCACCACAATTATCAGTAGCCGTTAAGGTTTCTGCATTAGGAACTGAATCACATTCTACAGTGGTATCTGAAGGTAATGTTTCAACAAATTCTGGTCTTGTAGTATCTTGAATAGTAATTATTTGAGTATGTGCAGTTGTTAATCCACATTCATCTGTTGCTGTCCATGTACGCGCTATTGAGTAGCTATTTGGACAAGAACCATTAGTTTTTACATCGTTAACTGTAACATTGGCATTACCACAACTATCAGTTGCTGTTAATGTTTCTGCATCTGGTACAGCATCACATTCTACGATTATATTAGTAGGTAATGTTTCAACAAAAGTAGGTGGTGTAGTATCTTGTACTGTAATAATTTGTACATGAGTTCTAGTTAATCCACATTCATCAATTGCTGTCCAAGTACGTGTAATAATATAATTAGAAGGACAATTACCATCAGTTCTTGTATCTACTACTGATACTGTAGCTGTACCACAGTTATCAGTTGCCGTTAATGTTTCAGCAGTTGGAACCGCATCACATTCAATAGTGAAATCTTCTGGTAAATCAGTTTCTACAAACTCTGGAGCTGTAGTATCTGATGTTGAAATTATTTGATTTGCTGTTGCTATGTTTCCACAAGCATCCGTTGCCATCCAAGTACGTGTTATAGTATAACTACCAGGACAAGAACCATCAGTCGTTACATCGCTAAAAGTAATTACTGGGTTAGCATCACAATTATCTATAGCTGTTGCATTACCAAAAGCAATAGGAGTTAAGTCATCACTACATTCTGCTGATACGTTTACGGGTAAAGTAAGTACAGGAGCAGTAGTATCTTTAACTGTATAAGTATAGGTATATACAGA
>CAZLXG010000019.1:0-18903 GCA_964563585.1 uncultured Flavobacteriaceae bacterium
TTACATGATTATCTGCGCTTGCGTCAAAACTATTTACCCTTAAGTCATTATTGCAATCCACTATAAATGACCCACTTATTGTGAGTATAGTAATGACAATATCATAAGATTGATTTTGAAATAAAAGCGCATTTGAGTATACTACTTTTTCTCCAGCTTTTACATCATCTAAATCAGTAGCTGTTAGTAATGACGCATTATTAAACTGAATGGTAGCAGAACACTCATAAGTGTCAATAATTCCATCATTATCGTCATCTAAATCTATTGAATCTGGTATTCCATCTCCATCAGAATCTTGAGCGTATATTGTATTTGAAAATGTCAATACAATTACGAATACTATTTTTAATAGTAGAAATTTTTTCATAGGTTAAAATTTAATAGTTTGGGGCTATTTAACTTTTTATAAGTACTACCTAAATTTTAGTAAAATGGATTTAAAAAATCTTTAAGGGAAGATTGATAACTAATCGCATAATGATATTATATATCTTGAAATCAATTATATAGCAATATTAAAACTTATTATTTTTTATTGAATAAAAAATGATTTTTTTCGATAAAACAATAAAAAAAACCAATTAAATACACATTGAAAAACATTAAATGCATAAAAAGCGGATGAATTACGTTTCTATTTTAAATTAGAATTTTCATAATTTATTAATTATTTAAAACAGCACAAGATTAATTCAAAAAACGAACAAAACCTAATAAAAATCAGATTAAATGTTATTTTTTAACGATAAAGTGTATTTTTTTAATGGTAAGTACGAAATATCTAATTATTAATAATTTATGTCAATTCTGCAACCAAATCCTCAATTTTAGAAATCAATTGAATTTTAATAGCGGTATTCTTTAAAGAAATTTTATTGTATTTAGATACAAATATAGTTGAAAACCCTAATTTTTCAGCTTCTAAAATACGTTGCTCTACGCGTTGTACAGGGCGAATTTCTCCAGATAATCCAACTTCGCCAGCGAAACAAAAATCCTTTTGTAACGCTACATCTTCATTTGATGATAAAATCGCAGCAACAACCGCTAAATCAATTGCTGGGTCATCGACAGTAATTCCTCCTGTAATATTTAAGAACACATCTTTTGCTCCCAAACGAAAACCTGCACGTTTTTCTAAAACAGCTAACAACATATTTAATCGTTTTGCATTAAACCCTGTGGCACTACGTTGTGGTGTTCCGTAAACTGCTGTACTTACCAAAGCCTGAGTTTCTATCATTAATGGGC
The DNA here is from genome assembly GCA_964563585.1 of uncultured Flavobacteriaceae bacterium. GTDB lineage: Bacteria > Bacteroidota > Bacteroidia > Flavobacteriales > Flavobacteriaceae > CAZLXG01. The sequence continues at coordinate 1,255 of CAZLXG010000019.1, forward strand.
GCATACCTTCTAAAGTTGCAGCAATGGCATTCCCTGATAGCTCTTCATCTTTTTTAGAGATTAGTATTTCCGAAGGATTAGAAACTTCTCGTAATCCTGAGCCTTGCATTTCGTAAATACCTAATTCGTTAGTCGACCCAAAACGATTTTTATTAGCTCTTAAAATTCTAAACACATGATTTCGGTCGCCTTCAAATTGCAAAACAGTATCGACCATATGCTCCAAAATTTTTGGACCTGCAATATTGCCATCTTTTGTAATATGACCAATTAAAACAACTGGTGTTGCTGTTTCTTTGGCGAATTTAATAAGCTCAGTCGTACATTCTTTAATTTGAGAAATACTTCCTGAAGATGATTCAATATAATCGCTATGTAACGTTTGAATAGAATCTATAATAACAATATCTGGTTCTAAGGCTTCAATTTGTTTGAAGATATTCTGTGTTTTTGTTTCAGTTAAAATATAGCAATTATCACTATTTGGATGAATACGTTCTGCTCGCATTTTTATTTGTTTCTGGCTTTCTTCACCTGAAACATACAAGGTTTTATATGGTAATTTTAAAGATATCTGAAGCATTAATGTGCTTTTCCCAATTCCTGGTTCGCCTCCTAATAATATTAAAGACCCTGGTACTATTCCTCCTCCAAGCACACGATTAAACTCATCGTCTAACGTATTCATTCGGGCTTCTTTCGAAGCATCAATATCATTGATTTTTAAAGGCTTTGAAACACGCTTTACAGTAGATATTGGTGTTTTCCAATCACTTTTTTCAGGCTTCTGAATAACTTCTTCAACAATAGTATTCCACTCTTTACAAGCAGTACATTGCCCTTGCCATTTTGAATATTGCGTACCACAACTTTGGCAAAAAAACGTAGTTTTTACTTTCGCCATTAATACCCGAAATCTGCTTTAATTAAATCTGCTTTTTCTAGCATTAAATCTTTTGTAATACCTGCAATTTCACTTAAAGGATATGCAGATTGGTAGGTGCGCATTGCTTTTTTAGTCTCACCTGTCTCTTCGTAAAAACGCGCTAAATAGTAGCTTCCTAAAAGTGTTTCTGGATATTGTTTTCTAGCTATTTTTCCTAATTCTTCAAAATAATTATAATCTTCTTTCTTTTCTATCGCAGCAGCTATGGCTTTAAAATCGTTTATTAGAATTTGTTTTTCAATTCCAAATAATTCATTAATTGTTTTATATTTTTCTTGAAGATATTCAACTGGTGATGTTTCTAATTTAAGAATACTTTCTTTGTACTCCTTTTTACTAATAGGTTGAAATACATAAAAAATACTTTCTAAAGCTTTTGGAATAGCATGTGCTGGAACTGAATAGTGCGAAGCACCATCAAACGTATCAAAATTATAAAACAAATTTTTATTTTCAATCGCAGATATATCCGTATTTAAAGTATTTGCCATTCTTTTTATAGATTTAGCATCGTTGTTTGTAATCGCTAAATAATAAAAGGTTTTAGACTCTAAAGCACCTAATCTTTCAGGAAGATAATCAAGCATATTTGGCGCCAATTCTGGGCTAACAACTATATACGCTTGAAACATTGGGCGTGGTTTTAATAAAAAATAATTAATAAAATTTGCTGTTTCACCATGACCAACGGCTACTCTAAAATTCCCTGTTCGGTATCCTCTTTCTATATATGGAATAAGTTCCATGCCAATAAACTCAAAAAAACTTGCACCTTTTTCGGTAGGTAAAGAGTTTTGTTCAGAATACATACAATCATCATAACGCTTATCAATTTGGTTAATACCAACCACAATGGCTTCTGGCATATCTTCCCAATACGAGTAATAATCTACGTTTCCTGCTACTGCTTCAAATAAATAATCGCCATCAAATACAATAAACAATGGGTATTCTTTATCTTGATTACTAGCGTCATTATAACCCCTAGGTAATTGTATCTTAATTTCTCGTGTTTCTCCTAATTTTGAAGATTCAAATGTTTCATACTTTACTTGAGCATCAATAACATTGATTGAAAATAGAACTAATAAAATGTAAATGATAGATTTTTTCATTTTAGCCTGATTAAAGATTTAATACTGCCAAGATATGAAATTAAGTGAAAGTTTATAGCTGCTTTTAGAATGGTTATTAACTTTCTTTTAAACGCTTGTTTCTATTATAAATGGGCAAATAAATTAAGGATAAGCCGCCAAAAATAATAACCATGAATGTTTGTGATGCCCACATAATCCAACCAAAAGCTTTACTTGGTTCTTCATCTATTCCAAAAATTGAAAATGCTAAATAAACAGCAATAGGATAAGCGCCTATTCCTCCACTAGTTGCTGCTATACTAAAACTTGCTGAAATAAACCCTATTAAAATAGCGCCTGTTGAAATGCCATGTAAATCTTCAATAGCTATAGTTGTTACATAAAACATTAAGAGGTACATTGTCCAAATAAATAAAGTATGAAAAATAAAAGGCCATTTCTTTTTCATTTTAAAAATACTTAAACCGCCTTCAACTAAACCACTAATAAATATTTTTACTTTTAAAGCTATTTTTGAATTACTTTTTTTGATATATCTAAAAACTAATAAACCTAAAATCACAACTATTGCGCCAGCAATTAAGATTTTTGTAGGATTAAATTTTTCAATTAAAAAACCATAAATAAAATCGAATTGAAGAAAAAGTGTGACAATAATAATCCCAAGAATAACTATTAAATCGGCAATACGCTCTGCAACAATAGTCCCAAACCCCTTTTCAAAAGGTACATCTTCATAATTTGTAAGTATGGATGCTCGCGCCACTTCGCCTGCTCTTGGAATAGTATAATTAATTAAATATGTTGCAAAAACTGCCATCACACTATTGCCAAACTTTATATTATAACCCATTGGTTCTAATTGAAAACGCCAACGATAAGCCCTCGACAAATGACTTAACAAACCTAAAAAAAGACCTAAAAGAATCCAATATTTATTTGATGATTTCCAATAATCTATAATTACTGGTATTGGTACATCTCTTAAAGAATACCAAACTAAAAAAACTCCCAATAATAATGGAAGTATAATTTTAAGTAATTTTTTTATCTGTGAATTCAACAGTTTATTTTAACAAGTTGGTCGCTTCGTTTGGAAAAACTAACGAAGGTTTAAAGATTTTTGCTTCTTCAATATCCATAAAAGCATAGGTAATTAATATTAAGGTATCGCCAACCGAAACCTTTCTTGCGGCAGCACCATTTAATGTAATTTCTCCACTTTTTCGTGGTCCAGGAATACAATAGGTTTCTAAGCGTTCGCCATTGTCGTTATTTACAATTTGAACTTTTTCACCTTGTATAATATTGGCAGCATCCATTAAATCTTCATCAATAGTTATACTACCAATGTAATTTAGTTCTGCACCTGTGCATTTTACTCTGTGAATTTTAGATTTTACTACTTGAATTTGCATGAGGCAAAGATAATTAATTTAATGCGATATTATCTATTAATCTAATATCACCAGCATATACAGCTATAAAAATTCTATATGCTTTTTTGTTTGATTTTCGTTTTACGAATTTTAAGGTTTTAATGTCTGCAATAATAACATATTCTAACTCTAATAAATCGTGTTTTGCAAACTGTTTTTTCACCCATTCCAATACTTTATTAGCACTTTTTGTGCCAAAATGTTTTTTAGCTTCTGTTAATGTTTTATATATATAAGGTGCTGCCATTTTATATTCTAGCTTTAGTCGTGTGTTTCGCGAACTCATTGCTAAACCATTGGCTTCACGATGTATTTTACATCCAACTATATTTACTGGAATATGATATTTTTCTACCAGTTTTTTAATAATTTGTAATTGCTGAAAATCCTTTTCACCAAAATACGCATTATGAGGTTTCACTATATCGAAAAAACGTTTTACAATTGTACCTACACCATCAAAATGCCCGTGACGAAATTTACCTTCCATTTCAAACTCAAGCCCATCAAAATCAAAATGTTGAGATTCTGTTTTTCCTTCGTAAATATCTTCCACCGTAGGTGCATATATAAGAATGTCTTTTCTCGAAACTGTTTTTAATAATTCAACATCATGCTCTAAAGTTCTTGGGTATTTTTTTAGGTCTTCATTATTATCAAACTGTGTTGGGTTAACAAAAATACTAATCACAACTTTATCGTTATTATTTAAGGCTTTTTTTACCAAAGCCAAATGACCTTCGTGTAAGGCACCCATGGTTGGAACCATCCCTATAGCTAATTGTTTTGCTTTAAAAGCATCAATAACATTGCTTATTTGTTGTTTTTCTGTATAAACCTTCACTTTTTAATAAAAAATTAACGCTTGCAAACTTAAGATTTTACAATGAATCTGCATAAAATTTTGTATTTTTGCTTGTTTTTTATTTTGAATTTTCCAAAAGCAACACACATATGAAAGATAAGAGGATATTATATGTATCATCTGAAGTAGTACCTTATTTGCCTGAAACTGAAATTTCATCTGCATCGTTTGAAGCTCCAAGGTTGGTAAACCAACAAGGTGGACAAATAAGGATTTTTATGCCTCGATACGGCAATATTAATGAAAGAAGACACCAATTACACGAAGTTATAAGACTCTCAGGGATAAATTTAGTTATTAATGATTTAGATATGCCTCTTATTATTAAAGTAGCATCGATACCTAAAGAACGTATTCAGGTTTATTTTATTGATAACGACGAGTATTTTAAACGTAAAGCAACATTAACTGATGAGAAAGGCAAATTGTTTTCTGATAATGATGAGCGTGCTATTTTCTTTGCAAAAGGCGTTATTGAAACCGTTAAAAAATTAAACTGGGCACCAGATATTATTCATATACATGGTTGGTTAGCATCGTTATTACCGCTTTATTTAAAAGAATATTATAAAGACGAGCCTTTATTTAACGAAAGTAAAATTGTTACTTCAATATACAATCAAAGTTTTGAAGGCACGTTAAATAAAGACATGTTTAATAAAATTAAGTTTGATAATATTGATGAAGCTGCTTTTAAGACTCTAAAAAAACCTTCATTTAACAATTTAATGAAAGTTGCAATTGATTATTCTGATGCATTAATAATTGGGTCAGAAGAACTTCCTGCCGATTTAGAAACCTATTTAAAAGAATCTAACAAACCAATTTTAGAACACAAAAGTAAAGATGAATTCGGGGAAGCTTACACAGAATTTTTTAACACAAAAGTTTTAAGCTAAACCTATAATGTTTGTTAAATTAAGTTATGAAAAAAATATTTAAAGCCCTTAAATTCCCTAGTATAGTTCTATTAATTACTTTATCGTTTATTGCTTGCGATAAAGATTTTAATTCAATAGAAAGTGATGTTTTAGGAAAAGACAATGCTAATTTTAATACTGCCGATATTAATCTGCCAATTTTAGCATATAATAAAAAACTAGATTCTTTACAAATTAATGGTTTACCATCAAATTTTCTTGGAGTTTTTAACGACCCTGCATTTGGACAAACTACAGCTAGTATTATCACACAAATAACACCAACAACGTTTAATCCTGATTTTGGTGATAATCCTGAAATAGACCAAGTAATAATAAGCATTCCATATTTTAGTACCGAGATAGGAGTTGATAATGATGACAACTCTACATACGCATTAGATTCTTTATATGGAAATCCAGCAGCAGCGATTAAACTTACTATTTATCAAAGTAACTATTTTTTAAGAGATTTTAATCCAAGTTCAACACTCAATAATGCTCAAAATTATTATTCAAATACAAACAACAATTCAAACTCTGTACTTACAGGTACTAGTGTTGTGAATTTTGATAATCATATTGTTACTACAATTTATGAAGACCCCGAATTTATTCCAAGTGCAGAAGCTATTGTCTTAACTACAGGCACAGGCGATGATGAAGTAATTACAAGATCTACTCCAGCTTATAGAATAATTTTAGACACTCCTGAAGATAAGTTATATTGGACAAATACTATTATTAATAAAAAGGACGACCCTGTTTTAAGTAATGCAAATAACTTTAAAAATTACTTTAGAGGCTTGTATTTTAAAGCTGAAGTTATCGGCAACGATGGTAATATGATTTTATTAAATTTAGCTTCAAAAAATGCAAACATTACTATTCATTACTCAAAAGATTCTACTGTTGAAGGCGAAGATCGCGTACAAGCTACTTATGTTTTAAATTTCACAGGAAATAGATTAAACACATTTATTAATGATTTTAATTTAGTAACACTTGAAAATGGTGATAAGGTTTTAGGTGACGAAAAAATATATTTAAAAGGCAGTGCAGGCTCTATGGCTATTGTAGATTTATTTAATGGTTTAGTAGATTGTGATGGCGATGGAAATGTTGATGACGATGCCTTAGATTGCTTTAAAAGAACTTTTAGAAAAAAAGACGAAAACAATAATTACATTGTTAAAAATGGAAACTTCGTTTTGAAAAAATTAATTAATGAAGCTCAATTAATTATTTATGAAGATGAAACTTTATTAAACTCTCCTTCAGAAGACTACCATAAATATGATAGAATTTACGCGTACGATATTAAAAATAACGCCCCTACTATTGACTATCGTTTTGACCCAAGTAATAATAGTATAAACCCATATTCATCAAAAATTGTAAGCCTTGGACAACGTATCAAAGAGGAAAGTGGTGCTTATAAATACAAAATTCGTATTACAGAGCACTTAAATAATATTTTACTTAAAGATTCAACTAATACTAAACTAGGGTTGGTATTATCTATCAATGTGAACGTAGACTATAATTCTAAGACCAATACTTTCAACAGTACTAAAATCTTAAATAGTGGCGATATTGTTACTGCCATTCCAGCTTCAGCATTAATAACACCTAGAGGAACTATTTTATATGGAAATCATCAAAATGTTCCAGAAGACAGAAAGATGAGATTAGAATTATTTATCACAGATCCAAACCTTTAGACAACATATATTTATATGTCTATAAAATGAATTTCATCGTATAAAGCATTAACTTCATATAATAAATATTATTATTTATCATTTATTATACATATTTGCTCTAGTTAAAATAAACCCCAATTAAATTAATTACTTATGTGTGGAATTGTTGGATATTTAGGTCCAAGAGAAGCTTACCCAATTGTTATTGAGGGGCTTAAGCGCTTAGAATACAGAGGCTACGATAGTGCAGGCATTGCTATATTTGATGGTACAGACCTTAAAGTTTCAAAAACAAAAGGAAAAGTATCCGATCTTGAAAATCGAGCAAAAAATGAAATTATAAAAAATGGTAATTTCGGAATTGGACATACTAGATGGGCAACGCATGGTGTTCCAAACGATGTAAACTCACATCCTCACGCTTCAAATTCTAAGGAATTAGTTATTATTCATAACGGTATTATCGAAAATTACGCATCTCTTAAAGAAGAGCTAATAAAAAGAGGTTATACCTTTCAATCTGATACAGATACCGAAGTTTTAATTAACTTAATAGAAGACGTAAAAAAGAAAGAAAATGTAAAACTTGGGAAAGCTGTTCAAATTGCGCTTAATCAAGTTGTTGGTGCATATGCAATTGCAGTTTTTGATAAAACCAAACCAGACGAAGTTGTTATTGCTCGTTTAGGTAGTCCGTTAGCAGTAGGTATTGGTGAAGATGAATTTTTTATTGCTAGTGATGCATCTCCTTTTATTGAATATACTAAAAATGCTATTTATTTAGAAGATGAAGAAATGGCAATTATTAGATTAGGAAAAGAAATAGAAATTAGAAAAATCAAAGATGATTCGTTGGTTGCCCCTTACATACAAGAGCTTCAAATGAATTTAGAAGAAATAGAAAAAGGTGGTTACGAGCATTTTATGCTTAAAGAAATTCATGAACAACCAAAAGCAATTACAGATACTTATAGAGGTCGTCTTCTAAGAAATGAAGCTATTATAAAAATGGCTGGCGTTGAAGATAATATGAAAAAATTCTTGAATGCTGATCGTATTATTATTGTTGCTTGTGGAACTTCATGGCACGCAGGATTGGTTGCTGAGTATATATTTGAAGACATAGCAAGAATTCCTGTTGAAGTTGAATATGCTTCAGAGTTTAGATATCGTAATCCTGTTATTACTGAAAAAGATGTAATAATAGCTATTTCTCAATCAGGAGAAACTGCTGACACATTAGCTGCAATTAAATTAGCAAAATCTAAAGGCGCATTTGTTTTTGGTGTTTGTAATGTAGTTGGCTCTTCTATAGCTAGAGAAACACATGCTGGCGCTTATACACATGCTGGTCCAGAGATTGGAGTTGCATCAACAAAGGCTTTTACCACTCAAATTACTGTTTTAACATTAATAGCTTTAAGATTAGCAAGAGCAAAAGGTAATATAACAAGTTCCGATTTCCGTCGTCACTTATTAGAATTGGAAATGATTCCGAAAAAAGTTGAAAAAGCTTTACAATCGGATTCTCATATAAAAATGATAGCAGACATCTACAAAGACGTTAGCAATTTCTTGTATTTAGGAAGAGGGTATAATTTCCCTGTGGCATTAGAAGGTGCATTGAAATTAAAAGAGATTTCATATATCCATGCAGAAGGATATCCTGCTGCAGAAATGAAACACGGCCCTATTGCATTAATAGATGAAAATATGCCAATTGTTGTCATTGCAACCAAAAAAGGACATTACGACAAAGTAGTTAGTAACATTCAAGAAATAAAATCTAGAAAAGGAAAAATTATAGGTATTGTTACTGAAGGTGATACAACTGTAAAGGCGATTGCAGATCATGTTATTGAAGTTCCAGAAACTTTAGATTCTCTTTCACCATTATTAACTACTATTCCGTTACAATTATTATCATATCATATAGCGGTATTATTAGATAGAAATGTTGATCAACCGCGTAATTTAGCAAAATCGGTTACTGTAGAATAATTAAATTCCTTATAACTTTATAAGTTTCAAATTTTTACAGTTAAATGTATTAATCTCTCATTTTCAATGGTTTTTATGAAAATAAGATAAATAAAAGTGCCTTTTTTTATAAAATTGAACTATGCATGCATACTTTTTTCATACTTTTATGTGAAAGTATTGGTATATATCTATATATTGTACCAATATAAAACTAAACTAATTCTTATAAATGAAAACTTTTCTTTCTATTGTACTGTTGTTTTTTTGTAGTTTAACCTACTCTCAAACAACAATTTCTGGATCTGTTGTTGACGATAGTGGGCAACCACTTCCTGGAGCAAATATTATTGTAGTTGGAACTTCTATTGGTACTATTACCGACTTTAATGGTAACTTTACTTTAACAGTAGATCAAAATCCTCCATTTTCCATACAAGTAAGTATGGTTGGTTTTGAAACTGTTACTGAAGAAATCACAACAAACAATCAAACAGTTAATCTTGTTTTAAATGAAGGCACCTCCTTAGATGAGGTTGTAATTTCTGCGTCAAGAACACCTGAACGTATTTTCGAATCGCCCGTAACCGTTGAACGTTTCGGATTAAAAGCAATAAAAAATACAGCATCAGCTGATTTTTATTCTGGTTTAGAAAACTTAAAAGGTGTTGATGTTAACACCAATAGTTTAACGTTTAAATCTATTAACACACGTGGTTTTGCAGCATTTGCAAATAACCGTTTTATGCAGTTAGTAGATGGCATGGACAACTCAACACCTGCATTAAACTTTCCAATAGGGAATTTAGTAGGTATGATAGAAACCGACGTGCAAAGTGTAGAATTACTTCCAGGTGCTTCATCAGCACTTTATGGAGCGAATGCCTTTAATGGTATTCTATTTATGCGAAGTAAAAACCCTTTCGACCATCAGGGAATTAGTACTCATATTAAAAAAGGAATTACTTCTCAAGAAGCCTCTGGAAATAATGATTATATTGATTTAGGTATAAGAGCAGCATATAAATTTAGCGACAAATTCGCTGCAAAAGTTAATTTTGGTTACTTAAAAGGAACTGATTGGGCTGCGGTTAGCGAAGTTGATAAAACAATTATAGGTAGCACAAGAGCTAACTATAACTATGATGGTATTAATGTTTATGGAGATGAAGTTTCAACCAATATTAGATCAGCTTCTGGGCTTGGAATTATTCCAGATGTGGTAGTAAGCAGAACGGGTTATAATGAAAGAGATTTAACCGATTATAATGCAGAAAGTATAAAAGCAGATTGGGGATTATACTATCGCCCAATAACAGATAATAGCTTAGAATTATCTTATGTTGGTAAAGTTGGTAGTGGGTCTACGATTTATCAAGGAACAAACAGGTATAATATTAAGAACTTTTTTCAGGAACAACATAAATTAGAAATAAAGAATGATAATTTCTTTTTAAGAGGTTATGTGGTTGCTGATAAAGCAGGAGATTCGTATGATATGGTCTTTACTGGCATTAACATTAACAGAGCATGGAAAAGTGATGCAGATTGGTTTGGAGATTATATATCTACCTATGCAGGAATTGAATTAAGTGGTAATCCATTAGGCTTGACAACAGACCAAAAACATGCTGCAGCAAGATCTATTGCAGAAACTGGTCGTTTCGAACCAGGTTCTTCAGGGTTTATTGCCGCTTTTAATAAAAGTGTCAACGACCCCGATTTATCTACGGGTTCAAAATTTCAAGATGCATCAAAATATTACCATGCCGATGGGAATTATAACTTTAGTCACTTAACAGATTTTGCCAATATTCAAGTAGGCGGGTCCTATAGACGCTATAGTTTAAATTCTTTTGGAACTATTTATACAGATTTAGATGGACCTATAAACTACTCAGAATTCGGTGTTTACACACAAATTCAAAAAAGTTTTGAGTTAAATGAAGATATGAGCTTAAAACTTACAGGATCTGCTCGTTATGATAAGTCTGAATTTTTTGATGGCTTCGTTTCTCCAAGAATATCTGCTGGTTTAACAATAAATAGAAATCATAATATTAGAGCATCAGTTCAAACAGGATTTAGAAATCCAACCACACAAGATTTATTTATTGGTTTAGATGCTGGTAGAGCAATCTTAATTGGAGCAGCTCCAGATAATTTAGAAAGGTACACAAGAAATTTTCCTGTTAGTATTGATGGGCAACAATTATTAGGACAGCCAGCCACAATTACACAAACAGGAGCCGTAGCTTATAATAATTCTTATACCGCAAGTTCTGTATTAGCTTTAGCCGATTCTGGAAACCCTGCAGTTTTAGAAGTATCCAACCCAAGTTTAGTAAAACCAGAGCAAGTATCATCCTTAGAAATTGGATACAGAGGGAAAATTAAAAAATTAGTTATCGATTTCAGCACATATTATAATAAATATAAAGATTTTATTTCGCAAGAAGTAGTTATATCTCCCTATTATGGGATAGCTGGAGATAATTCACTTTCAGTTGCTGCAATAGCAAATGGAGATTATCAAGCATATAGTACATATACCAATTCTGTGGCAAACGTTAACTCTTATGGCGCTTCTATAGGCTTATCAACTAAAGTATTTGGTAATTTTGATTTAGGCGGAAGTTATACTTACGCAAAATTAGATTTTGATCGAAAAAAATACCCAGATTTCACAACAAATTTTAATACTCCTGAACATAAATTTAAAGCCTCTTTTGGAAATACAAAATTATTTAAAAATTTCGGATTTAATATTGCTTACAGATTTAGTGATGATTATTATTGGGAAGCAACCTTCGGAAACGGAATAGTTCCAGAATTCCATACTGTAGATGCTCAAATAAACCTAAGAGTACCTAGTTTTAAATCTACATTTAAAGTTGGTGCAACTAACCTTTTAGGAGACGAATATTTCACAGCATTTGGTACAGGGCATATTGGTTCTATGTACTATATTTCATGGACAATTAATAACTTATAAAATGAAAAAAAATATTATGAATACAAAATATATATGGCTGTTAGTAATTCTAATTGGTTTTTCAGCATGTAATGAAATTGATGATGTTTTAGAAAACCAAAATATAGATACAACAGTAGAAGTTCTACCTAATTTAAATGCTGGTTCAGCAGATTTTTCAAACTATGTGTCTTTAGGTAATTCATTAACAGCAGGTTTTACGGATAATGCATTATTTATTGCTGGCCAAGAAAATTCTTTTCCAAACATATTATCTTCAAGATTTTCAATGTTAGGAGGAGGAGATTTTTATCAACCATTAATGAATGACAATATTGGAGGTTTTCTTTTTGGAGGATCACCAACAGCTAATGGTAGCTTTGGACCAAGATTATATTTTTACAGTGACCAAGATGAAGACGATGATTTTGATTCTGGACCATATCCTTTAGGCGTAGTGCCTCATTTAAATGATTTTACGCCAAAGACTCCAACAACAGAACTTTTTGCACCTTCAATTGGTAGTCAAAATAATATGGGAGTACCAGGAGCAAAAGCAGCTCACTTATTATATGATGGTTATGGTAATATGGCTAATTTAGGTGTAAGTGCAAATCCTTATTTTATAAGAATGGCATCATCATCTACAGCAACAGTATTAGGAGATGCTATGGCACAATCTCCATCTTTCTTTTCTTTATGGATAGGGAATAATGATGTTTTAGGTTATGCATTATCTGGTGGAGACGGTACAAACCCAATAACACCTTCAGCGGGAGCTCCAGGAGTTGGTTTCGACCAAACTTATGGTGCATTAATAACTACACTTACAAGCGGAGGCGCAAAAGGTATTGTAGCAAACATTCCTTATGTAACTACAATACCTCATTTTACAACAGTTCCTTATAACCCAATCCCATTAGATGCTGCTACTGCAGGAGCTCTAAATCAAGGGTATGCTGCTTATAACGGAGGCTTACAACAAGCTTTAGCTGCTTTAAATGGCACTGGTTTATTTACAGCGGAAGAAGTTGCCAAAAGAACTATAATTTTCTCTGAAGGAGAAGGAAATGCTTTGGTTATCATAGATGAAAATTTAACAGATTTAGGAGCTATTAACCCTGCTTTTTCTGGAATACCACAATTTAGACAAGCTACTGAAGATGATTTGTTTGTATTACCATTAGCCTCTTTAATTCCTCAAGGTTACGGAACTCAAATCCAACTAGCTGATAAATGGGTTTTAACCCCTGAAGAACAAGATGAAATTAAAATAGCAACTGATGCTTTTAATGCAACAATTGAAGCTACGGCAGCTTCTGCAGGTTTAGCTTTTGTAGATGCAAATTCATTTATGCAACAACTACATACAGGTGGCTATTCAGATGGAAATTTCACATTAACATCTAGCTTAGTTACTGGTGGTGCTTTTTCTTTAGACGGAGTACATCCAACCGCAAGAGGTTATGCTTTACTTGCAAATTTATTTATGAAAGCAATTGATGCTACTTATGGATCAAACTTTGAAGCTTCAGGTAACTTAGTTGATATAGGAAATTATCCAACTAATTATTCGCCTTTGTTACAATAATCATTGCTCAAAATATATATGAAAAACACCTTCTATTCGAAGGTGTTTTTTTATTATAAAAAAGCCTATAAAACAACTTTATTTTTAAATTAAAACTCATATATTTGCACGCGAAAACCAATCGTGTTTTCATTCATTAAATAGCAAAAACATTAAACACATAAATAATGTCTAAAGTTACAGGTAAAGTTGCACAAATAGTAGGTCCGGTTATCGATGTTGAATTCGAAGCTGGTGCTGAACTTCCAAAAATTTACGATTCATTAGAAATCAAAAAAGCAGATGGTTCTCTTTTAGTATTAGAAGTACAATCTCACATTGGTGAAGATACAGTACGCACAATAGCAATGGATTCATCAGATGGTTTAAGTAGAGGAACAGAAGTTAATACAACTGGTGCACCAATACAAATGCCAATTGGAGATGATGTTTACGGACGTTTATTTAATGTAATTGGTGATGCTATTGACGGATTAGGAGATTTACCTAAAGCTGGTGATGCTGGTTTACCAATACACAGACAAGCACCAAGATTTGAAGATCTATCAACTTCTACTGAGGTTTTATTTACAGGTATTAAAGTAATCGATTTAATTGAGCCTTATGCAAAAGGTGGTAAAATTGGATTATTTGGTGGTGCTGGAGTAGGTAAAACAGTATTAATTCAAGAGTTGATTAATAATATAGCAAAAGGACACGGTGGACTTTCAGTATTCGCAGGAGTAGGTGAAAGAACACGTGAAGGAAATGACCTTTTAAGAGAAATGCTTGAGTCTGGTATTATTAAATATGGTGATGACTTTATGCATTCTATGGAAGAAGGTGGATGGGATTTATCTAAGGTTGATAAAAACATTATGAAAGAGTCTAAAGCAACTTTTGTTTTTGGACAAATGAATGAACCACCTGGAGCACGTGCTCGTGTTGCCTTATCTGGCTTAACAATTGCAGAATATTTTAGAGATGGAGCTGGTGAAGGACAAGGAAAAGATGTACTTTTCTTCGTAGATAACATTTTCCGTTTTACACAAGCTGGATCAGAAGTATCAGCATTACTTGGTCGTATGCCATCTGCGGTAGGATATCAACCAACATTAGCAACAGAAATGGGTGCGATGCAAGAACGTATCACATCAACAAAAAGAGGTTCTATTACATCTGTACAAGCGGTTTATGTGCCTGCAGATGATTTAACAGATCCAGCACCAGCAACAACGTTTGCTCACTTAGATGCTACAACAGTATTATCTCGTAAAATTGCAGAATTAGGTATTTACCCTGCAGTGGATCCTTTAGATTCTACATCAAGAATTTTGACAGCAGATATTTTAGGAAATGAACATTACGACTGCGCACAACGTGTAAAAGAATTGTTACAACGTTATAAAGAATTACAAGATATTATTGCTATTCTTGGTATGGAAGAATTATCTGAGGAAGATAAACTAGCAGTAGGTAGAGCAAGACGTGTACAACGTTTCTTATCTCAACCTTTCTTTGTAGCAGAACAATTTACAGGTTTACAAGGTGTATTAGTAGATATTAAGGATACTATTAAAGGGTTTACTATGATTATGGATGGTGAATTAGATCATTTACCAGAAGCAGCATTTAACCTTAAAGGAACTATAGAAGATGCTATTGAAGCAGGAGAAAAAATGTTAACTGAAGCATAAAATTTAGTCCACAGTCCACAGTCCGCAGTATTGCAGTGACTTGAAGACTAAAGACTGCAAATTGAAGACTTAAAGATGTATTTAGAAATTATAACACCAGAAGCCATTTTATTTGGCGGAGAAGTAACCAGTATTTCTGTTCCTGGAGTAAATGGTGAATTTGAAATGCTAAAAGATCACGCTCCTATTATATCACTTTTAAAAAAGGGATATGTAAAAATTTATGGAGATATTCAATTAGATGAAGAAATACAAGATAAATTTACTACTGGTAAAGATAAAGGTACTTGGTTAGCAATTAATTCTGGAACTATAGAAATGAAAGAAAATAAAATTATTGTTTTAGCTGATTAAACTTTTTTATTACATAATATTTAAAAAAAGTCTAAGTAATTAAATTACTTGGACTTTTTCATTTTTACTGTTATTTTGAACAAAGAATGAGTAGAAATCATATAAAAGCAATACTCTTTATCTTATAATATTATTCTATATTTTCTTTATCACATTGGTTACTATACCCCAAATTACAAAATTGTTGTTTTCGGTGATTTTAATAATTGGATAATCTGGATTTTCTGGTTGCAACCAAACCTCTTCCTTATTTACTTTTAAACGTTTTACAGTAAATTCACCATCTAAAAAGCAAACAGCAATTTTATTGTTTGCAGGTTCTAAGCTTCTATCTATTACTAACAGATCGTTATCATCTAGCCCTGCGCCAATCATAGATTGTCCTGAGACACGTGCGAAAAATGTAGCTTCTTTATTTTTTACTAATTCTTTATCTAAAGACAAGCGTTGTTCTTTAAAATCGTCTGCTGGTGAAGGAAACCCTGCCGAAACTCCTGTGTCTATAAAAAGTGCGCCTAAATTATTTGTTTCTGCTGGTGTGAAAAAGGTTAAACTATTTGGATTTTGTAGTAGCATTTGGTTTTATGTTTTTAGTTGCGTGCGTTTGCGTTAGGGATTGGATGCGGCATCCTTTTTAAAAAATAGATGCCACGTAGTTTACTCCTCGCAATGACGTTTTAAAAAGATATAGCGGAAAGCCCAACCCTTGTGGTAACGCCCAAATAAAATTATTTATTTTGTTTAAATGTAACTTTAATTTATGGAATTTCCACCTGCACAGGAATTTATTTTACAGTTATAATATCGTTTATATTTATTGTATACCTTGGAGAGAAGACACCCTTTTACGGCTTCGTTACTAATAGTTAACGAATAATTAGTTGGAAATGACAAGCTAACTATTTTACTTGTGCGATATTGTTTTATATCTTTTGCCTGTTGTTACTTAACATTACAATGATAATGTGACAGCTAGAATTTTGTTTACGCAACGTTTTTGGCACAACTTGTTGCAAAAATTGATATGCGCTCTTTTATGTTATTGAGGTCTGAAAATGTATGCTCAAAACTTCGTGTTGTGGCAATTACCTTTTTAGTTTTTTCATCTTCATTTTTTGTTCTAGAAATGCTTTATTAATTTCAGTCTTCAACATATTCTAAAACATCACTTGGTTGATAATCTAAAACTATACAAATAGCTTCTAAAGCAGAAAAACGAACTGCCTTAGCTTTACCCGATTTTAAAATGTACATATTTGTGATTGTTATACCTATAATTTCAGCCAAATCTCTACTTTCCATTTGGTGTTTTACAAGCATTTTATCTAAATTAAACAATTATTGGCATAGTTATATTGTTAATTTGTTTTCTTGTTGCACTTGAAATCTTTGTTTGAAATTATTGGTATAATCAATGCAAAAATAATTGATAAAAGAGTTGGAACTGAAAGAAAAAAAACTTCAAGAAAACAGATTTAATGTAAAACCCATTTTATCTCCAACAATCCCAAAAGCTGAAGAATGTTTTTGTTTACATAGCTATAAATCAGAGAAAAAAAATAGCAAAGTTTTACAGTTGTTAGCTACATTTGTAAATACATGAGTAACACATTTAAAACCGTAGCAAGATTCACATATTCTAGTGAAGCACAAATTATTAAAGGTCGATTAGAATCTGAAGGTATAAAAGTATTCTTGTTTGATAATTTCACGATAGATACTGACCCTTTGGTAAGTAATGCCATTGGTGGTGTTAAACTAAGAGTTTTATCACATCAAGTTGAAGAAGCTGAAATTATTTTAAAATCTATTAGTAAATACTCATCTGATAACGATGGAAATTTTATAAAATGCCCAAATTGTAATAGTGAAAAAATTGAATTATTTTCTACTATAAAAGATGCTAAATCATTTTTCGCATTTATTTTTGGGACCCTTTTTTCTGGTCTTCCATTTTACACAAGACATCAATATAAATGTAAAAATTGCAAAACAGAATTCCCTTTAAAATAAACGACTATGAGCTGTTACCTTGAAACCAATAAAAAGAAACAACATCAATAGCAACAATATAACAAACGTAATTTTATTTCAAATTGCG
>CAZLXG010000019.1:19003-35399 GCA_964563585.1 uncultured Flavobacteriaceae bacterium
AAAAAACACCTTGAAATAGCATCAAATTAAAACAAAAAAAAGGTTTCGTATATTTATAATATTAATACATTTGCGGCTAAGTTTTTAGGTATGAGAATTTTCAAAATATTAATTGCTTTTATTCTTTTTAGTCAAACAGTGCTTTCACAAGAAACCAAAAAAAAAGAACAATTAGACTCTATTACTATTACTTCAAGTAGAATTGATTTACCATTTAAAGAAAATTCTAGAACTATAACTATTATAAATTCAGAGCAAATAAAACAAAGTGCTTCAACTAATGTTGTAGAATTATTACAACAGGTTGCGGGTATAGATATAAGACGCAGAGGAACTGCTGGCATGCAAGCCGATTTATATATAAGAGGCGGAAGTTTCGACCAAACTTTAATGCTTATTGATGGTATAAAAGTTGAAGATTCGCAAACTGGACATCATACCATGAATATGGCTTTACCTATTGAGGTTATTGAGCGTATTGAAATTATTAAAGGGCCTGCATCTCGTGTATTTGGACAAAATGCATTTACTGGTGCTATAAATATTGTAACAAAAAAGAATACTAAAAACTTAGTATCATTGAGCTTACAAATAGGTTCTTATAACCAAAAAAATGCTAATGTTACGGTAAGTAGTAATCTTGAAAAATCGTCACATATAATACATTTTTCTAGAAATACTTCTGATGGGTATAGGCATAATACTGATTATGATAATCAAAATTATTTTATAAAAAGCAGTTTCAATAAAAATCATATGCCTATTGATATGATTGCTTCTTTTTCTGAACGTAAGTTTGGTGCAAATGGTTTTTACGCAAGTCCTACAGCTATAAATCAATATGAAGAAACACAAGCAAGTTTAATTGGGTTTTCATCAAAAATTGAAAAAGAAAATCTTACTATAAAGCCAAAAATTTATTGGAAAAGAAATCAAGATGAATATGTTTTTGTTCGTGAAGACCCTTCAATCTACAGAAATTTACATCAAACTAATAAAGTTGGTGCAGAATTAAACTTTGCTTACACTTCTAATATAGGAACAACTGGTTTTGGTATAGATTTAGCCAAAATTTACTTATCTAGCAATAATTTAGGAAGTAGAAATCGTTTTATGGCAAATCTGTTTTTAGAGCATCGTTTTAAATTTTTAAGTAATAAGTTTGATGTTACACCAGGTGTTGCAGTAAACTATTTTTCAGATTTTAAATTTCATGCATTTCCTGGTATCGATTTAGGTTATCAAATAAATGACCGAGTAAAACTTTACGGAAACATAGGTTATACCTACAGAATACCAACATATACCGATTTGTTTTATAGCGATCCAACAACATTGGGAGACGAAAATTTAAGCCCAGAAGAAGCCATTGCAGAAGAAATAGGATTGAAATTTTATAGTATAAATTTTAATGCTTCAGTTGCATTTTTTAACAGAGATGCTGATAAATTAATTGATTATGTAAAAGAAAATGAAGCCGATTTGTGGCAAGCTACAAACATTAGAAACCTCAACACAAAAGGGTTAGAAGCCAATGCTAATTATACTTTTAAATTAGGGGCTTTTAATCAAAAAATCAATTTAGGCTACACCTTTTTAGAAGATGATATTAAAAATTTAAATGTGAACTTTTCTAGATATTCTATTAACTCATTAAAACATCATTTTACAACCACTTTAAGAACACAATTGTTTAAAAACGTAACACAAACATTAGTTTACAAATATGCCGAAAGAAGTAACGGTGAAAGTTATGGTGTCTATGATGCTAGTGTGATTTTTACTCAAAATGCTTTTGAAATATCAATAATTGCAAATAATATTTTTAACAAAGAATATACTGAAACTAATTTAGTGCCTATGCCTAAAGGAAATGCACTATTTGGGTTTACTTATAATTTCTAATAAAAACACATCTACATACAATATTATTTAAATTCAATCCTGTTTTCTTAACTTTGAGAAAATATCAATTTTAAATATTGACACTAAATTTACAAGATATACCGCGTGTAAAAACTATTACGAAAGCAGATTTTTTAAAACATTATTTTAAACCACAAAAGCCTGTGGTTATTGAGCGTTTTATTGAAGATTGGCCTGCTTATACTAAATGGAATTTAGACTACATGAAAGCGATTGCAGGCGATATTACTGTGTCACTTTACGACGATAGACCTGTTGATTATAGAGATGGTTTTAATGAGCCACATACAAAAATGAAAATGCATGAATATGTAGATTTGTTACAGCGTGAGCCTACTAAATATCGTATTTTTTTGTGGAATGCTATAAAGGAAATGCCTCAGCTACAAAAGGATTTTACGTTTCCAGATTTTGGATTACGGCTTATGAAGAAAATCCCGATGTTGTTTTTTGGCGGACGAGATTCTCACACTTTTATGCATTTTGATATTGATTTAGCCAATATTTTTCATTTTCATTTTGAAGGTACTAAAGAGTGTATTCTGTTTGACCAGAATCAAAACGATTATTTATATAAAATTCCACATTCGTTAATTACTAGAGAAGATATAGATTTTAATAATCCAAATTTTGAAAAATGGCCTTTACTTAAAAAAGCTAAAGGTTATAAAACCACTTTAAATCATGGTGAAGTTTTATATATGCCAGAAGGTTATTGGCATTATATGCGTTACATAACGCCTGGATTTTCTTTAAGCTTACGTGCTATTGCTAGAAACCCTAAAAATTTTGGCAAAGCCTTATACAATGTCTTTATTATGCGTAATTATGATAACTTAATGCGACGTATTAAAGGTCAAAAATGGATTGATTGGAAGAATAAACAGGCTATTATTAGTGCGAATAATAAGTGAATTATTTAATTAACTCGTTAGCTTTTTTGTACACCAAGTGCGATTCCCACCCGCGGTATAATAAATAGTCGATCAATTTTTTTCTTTTCTTAAACTTGTTGTTTTCTTTGATGGAATTCGCTTTTTTTTCGGCTAAATCATTGAAAACCTCGTTGTACTCCTCAATTTCTATTTCCGCAAGTGCTTGATTTATATTAACTTTGCCTATGTCTTTTTTCTTAAGTTCATAAGTTAAACGGCGTCGGCCCCAAGCCTTAATTCTAAACTTACCACTTACAAATGTTTTGGCAAAACGTTCTTCATTAAGAAAGTTATGTTGCAAAAGATGCACTATGATAATATCGATAGCTTCGGGTATCATACGCATATCTTTTAGCTTTCTATTAACCTCTTGATGACAACGTTCTTGATACGCACAATAATGCTCCAATTTTTTGGTAGCTTCTTGTACTGTATATGTTTTTTTTGAATACATGGTTTTTCAAAAATAACAATAGATAATTTAACAATAAGAATAAAAATTTATAAAAGCCAAGTCTTAAAGTTTAAAACTTAACATTATGAAAACAAAAATTACTTATATAATTATACTGCTTTTAACTACTAATTTTGGCTATGGGCAAACTATATTATCCGCTGGGGATATTGCAATAACTGGGTTTAATTCAGACAATCCAGATCAATTTACTTTTGTTTTATTGACTGATATTTTAAATACAACTCAAATAAAGTTTACTGACAATGGATGGCAATCTTCTGGTAGTTTTAGAAGTAATGAGGGTACTATAACTTGGTCAGCAACATCTGACATGACTTGTGGTACTGAGATTACAGTTACAGACAACTCTCCTTTTTCAACATCTCATGGTACAGTTACTGATAGCGGAGCACTTCAATTGTCTGGTAGTGGAGATCAAATACTAGCATACCAAGGTTTAGATGTGACACCAACTTTTATTTATGCAATTCATTTTGATACTACTGGCTGGGGTAATGCAACTAATCCAAATACAACTGCATTACCAACCGGCTTAACAAATGGAGTAGATGCAGTTGATTTAGTTGAAATAGATAATGCAAACTATAATTGCGCTGTTACTAGTGGTTCTTCTTTAATTTTATCTGCGGTTTCTAACTCAACAAATTGGATATTAAATAATAGTAGGATAGCAAGTATTGGTGGCTGTGGATTCACTTGTATTGCTTGCCCAACAACAACAACTTGGTCAGCAGGAGCATGGGACAATGGAGTACCTATTATTGGTATAAATGCAGTTATTGCTGATAATTACAATACAAGTATAGATGGAAATTTTAGTGCTTGTTCTATTATTGTTAATACTGGTTTTAATTTAACTGTTAATAATGGTGATTATATAGAAGTTGAAAACGATGTTACAGTTGACGGTCAATTATTTGTTGAAACTCAAGGAAATTTTGTGCAAAATAATAACTTTGGAAGTTTTACAGACAACTCTACAAATGGAGTACAAGTAACAAAAACTAAAATAATGACAAGAAAGTTTGCTTATACTTATTGGAGTTCCCCTGTTACTGGAGAAACTATTGAGCAAACATTTGGAAGCACCCCTGGAGATAGACGATTTTATTTTAATGCTACTAACTTTATTGATGTATTAGCAGAAATAGGAAATACAAACACTTTCAACCCAGGTCAAGATGATATTGATGACGATGGTGACGATTGGCAAAGAGCTTCAGAAATCATGCAAACGGGAGTTGGATACACAACTACTGCTAGTGAATTTGGACCAGCTTTCCCTCGTAGTGAATCTTTTGTTTTTAGAGGTGCTTTTAACAATGGTGTAATACAACTACCTTTAATAAATAATAGTGGAGGTGTATATAACGATTGGAATTTTATTGGTAATCCATATCCTGGTGCGATTAGTGCAGACCAATTTTTTGCCACTAATACAGGTTTAGTTGATGCTGTTTATTTGTGGGATCAGGCAACACCAGAAAGTAATACAGCGGGAGGATCTCAAGGTTATAATTTTTCTGGTGATGATTATGCCATGGTAAATGGAATTATGGAGATTGCAGGAAGCTCTGGAAATAAACCAAATAGATTTATTGCATCTGGTCAAGGTTTTTTTG
Organism: uncultured Flavobacteriaceae bacterium; assembly: GCA_964563585.1. Lineage (GTDB taxonomy): Bacteria > Bacteroidota > Bacteroidia > Flavobacteriales > Flavobacteriaceae > CAZLXG01. Next base: position 23,965 of record CAZLXG010000019.1, read on the forward strand.
TTGAAGCTCTTATTGCTGGAAATATAACATTCAACAATTCTATGCGTTCAATTACACATGATAATAGTCAGTTCTTTAAAACATCTAATTCAAAGAATAAAACGACTAGTGTTGCAAATAAATTATGGATTAATTTAACTTCTGATAATGGTATTTCTAATCAAATAGGTGTTGGTTATGTTGATGGAGCAACAAGTAATAATGATGGATCTTTTTACGACACAAAACGTATTTTGTCATCAGGCGGTGCAGCTATATTATATTCAATAATAAATGGTGATGATAGAAAGTTTGCGATTCAAGGAAAAGCACCAAGCGATTTAAATGAAAATGAAATTATAAATTTAGGTTTTAAAACTTCTATTAATGTTGAAACTTTATATACACTATCAATTGCACAATTACAAGGTGATTTTTTAAATAGTAATACAGTTTATTTAAAAGATAATTTACTTAATGAAATACATGATTTATCAGACTCTTACTATTCGTTTACATCTGAAGTTGGTGAGTTTAATAATCGTTTTGAAATAGCATTTAATATGGGTGCGTTTTTATCAACTGATGATATACTTTTAAATAAAAATAATATTAGTATTATTGAATTAGAAAATGATAGAGTTCAATTTAAAACCAATAGTAATTCAAATATTAAAACGATTACAATATTTGATTTATTAGGAAGACGTTTATATAATTTAAAAGGTAATAATAGTATTGAAACTTACACGCTTTCTAACTTAAGTAACACCGTTTTTATTGCTAAAATTGAACTTTCAAACGGAACAATTATAACAAAAAAAGCTATTAAAAAATAGTATATTTTCAGAGTTTAACGAAGCTGTTTTTTATTAGATATTCTATCATGCAAATTGCTTCGTTGCACTCGCAATGACTTATAAATTATATTTTAAAGATAGAATAAGATTTCTACCTGTTGCTGCAATACCTGATGAATATGTTTTATAACGTTGGTCAGTAATATTTTCTAAACTTGCAGTAAGTGATATTGAATTACTAATTTGATATTGCGTTCTAATATTAAACGTATTCCATGAGGGCGCATACGGATTACCATTTTTATCTTTCGCGTAGATATATGTTTTCTCAATTTCCGATGGTGCTAACTGATTAAAAGATAATTCGTTATTATAATTAGCAAATACATCAACTTTTAATTTTTTATTAGTCCATACCAAATGCGTATTACCAAAAACTGGTGCTACATGACGAATTGGGACTTCAATATCTCCTGCTTCTTCCGTTCCTCCAATTACATTATATTGTGAAGTTAATTTAAGCTGCTTAGTAATATTAGCTTGCAACCCAACTTCAAAACCATAAATCCATGCTTTTGATGCGTTTTGTATAGCTTGAACTTTACTTAATTCACCATCGTACATAATCTCGGAAACACCATTTAAAACATAATCTCTACGTACTAAAGCATTATCTAAATAGGTGTAATATGTATTCATATCTAAAATAAATGCGTCATCAAAGTTTAATTTTAATCCTAACTCACCACCATAGGCATATTCTGGTCTTAAATTCTCATTAGGCACAACAACCGAACCCGGTTCCGAATCAAAAACTTTACCAATATCATCTATATTTGGAGCTCTAAATGCTGAAGATGCATTAAGTTTCCATTGTAATATTGAGTTAGGAGACCAGCTTATTCCTGCTGTTCCTGTTAATGCTCCAGCTTTATTTTCAGAAGATTCAAAAGGTAGATTTAAATACACATTGTTTTCTTTAAAATTTGCTTTAGAAACTACATGATTAAAACGTAAACCAGACTGAAAAACAAACTTTGGATTGGGCTTATACTTAATACTTGTATATACTGCTGCCGATTGCCAACTTGCTCCATTTGGGTATCTTGAAACTGTTGGTAGTATTATGTTATTAGAAATACTCTCTTCTTTACCGTGAGACATCACTTTATTATAAACATATTCAAAACCATAAAAAAATTGTGTTTTTGGACTTAGTGTTTTTTCTAAATCTAAATTAAAAGAATACGCATCTACAGCTTCTTCTCGTATATTTCTTACACTAGATTGAAAATCGCGATCCATTCTACTTTCCTGAAAATTTTGGTACGCAAACGTTGCTTTTATTTTGTTGTATAAATTTGACCGACTACTTAATTTAGTTATTTGGAAATTTGACATGAACCATTGCTGTGGACCATAATTCCATTCGGCAGAACGCAAAACACCATTTTTATAACGTATTAATCTATCGTATCTGGGGATATTTGAAGTGTTTGTATAATATAAACCTAAATCGAAATACAGGTTCTCATAGGGTTCATAACGAACTTTTTGCATTAAATTAATTTGATTGTACCCCGAATATTTTTGAACTAAAGGGTTGTCGTTTTTTATTATTACATCGCCACTATTTGTTACTAAAGCAAATTCTGGTCTTAAATATTCATTTGGGCCATACTTTCCCATTCTTAAATTACTAAAATCAGTATAGCTTGCACTGGTAAAAGATGCCCATTTCTTAAAACCTAAGTTAAAATCGAAATGTCCTGTTTTTTCTTCACTTGCAGAAGCATATCTTACAATTGTATTCAATTTAAATAAAAATGAATCTTTATAGGATAACTTCGGTTTTTGAGTATAAAAACTCATCACACCTCCAATAGCATCACTTCCATAAATAACAGAACCCGAACCCAAAGTTACTTCGGTATTATGAATAATAAAAGGGTCGATGGCAATAACATTCTGTAGGTTTCCCCCTCTAAAAAGTGCATTATTCATTCTTACACCATCTACAGTAATCAGTAATCTATTAGTTGAAAAACCACGAATCATTGGGCTTCCCCCTCCTAGCTGACTTTTTTGCACATACACTTGCCCTGTAGATTCCAATAAATCTGCACTTGTTTGTGGATTTGTAAATTGAATACTTCCTTTATTTACACTAACTATTTTTTGAGGAATATCCCTTTTGTTTTGTTTGAATTTTGAAGCCGAAATAACTATTTCTCCTAATCCAAACGTATTAGAATCTAAATATATTTTATTTGATTTTTCAATTTGAAATTTTGCAAGCTTTTTTAGTATATGTGATAAATGTTGAAAATAAATAATTTCAGAATCTGAAAATTTATCTAAAAGAGCTTCTCCCTTAAAATTAGTTATAACACTTTTTGTTTTATCAAGATTATAAATTGCAACTCCAAAAATAGGCTCTTTAGTAAGCTTATTAAGAACTTGTATCTGTTGAGCAACCAATGTTGTTGAAACAAAAAAAAAGAAAAAAATGATATAACTAAATTTCATGTTTTACCTAAAAACTTGATTAAAAATTTGAAGTGATTTGGGAGGTTTAAAACTGCCCAAATGTAGTTCAAAATAAAGCAAAATCATACTTAAAAACGATTGCCTTTGCTTCGCATTAATTTTTACTAAAGATAAAGCATCAAATGTTGTGCCTAATAACAATTTTAAGAGTAGTAAATTTTCTCCAGAAATAGAATAATTACTTTGTGGTTTTAATTCAAATTTACCATCATGCAAATTAAAAAAATTATAATCAACATTTGTTTCATCTGGATAAAACCCTAAATATTTTGTTAATTTAAGTAAAAAAAGTAAATGAAAATTTGAATACTCAGAATGAACATCAAGCCACAAAAGTGTTGTTTCTATATAGCTAAAAAGTATTTCGTTTGGCTCCTCCTCTTTTAAAGTACTCGACAAAACTTCTGCCAAAAACATGACTATAGCACTTTTTAAAATATTAGAGTGTAAATTAGTATATAAATGATTTAATTTAACTTCTTTTATAATTTGTAAAGAACGATTATCCTTATAAATAATAACCAATTGCAATTGAGAAAGCAACTGGAAATATGCAACTTTAATTATACTTTTTTTTCTTTTTAAAACACCTCTTAATAAAAAACTAACAATGCCTAATTGTTCTGTATAGCACTTAACTATCAAGTCATTATCCTTATATTTTAATTTGGATAGAACAATAGCATTTGTTATAATTAACATTATCTAACAATCATTAGTTTTATCACTCTTGTTTCGAATGTATCTAAATCTGAAAGCATAACTAAATAGACTCCTGAAGCTACAATATTATTGGCTAGATTTTTACCATTCCAATACGCCGTTCCTCCATCTATTTCAAGATTATACCCTCTATATCGTAAATTATTTCTGGATTGTGCTTCGGCTACTAAATTTCCTTCTATATCTGTTATTTTAATATTTACATTTTCAGAAATATCTTTAATCTTTACTTTTTCGTCTACTATATTAAACGAAGGTCTCACAGGATTTGGATACGCAAATGCACTTTGTAAATCTTCTAATGGGTTTGATGCTCCTGAACGGAAAGACACTAAGCCTTTGCTTGTTCCTATGTAAACTATTCCATTCGAATTATCTAATGACACATCATTTATTGAATTTGTTGGTAATGGTGAATTATCTTTTGTAAAATGATATATTGTTTTTTGACCGTCTGAAGAAAAATAAAACAAACCTGAATCTGCAGTTGCAATCCATTTATTATTTGAACCATCTACTTCAATATCTGTAATAAATTGCTGAAACAAAAGCTCTTTGGGAATACCGTCTTCCAAAATAATTATTTCTTCAACTTGAATATTATCATCAGTAAAGAAATTAGATGTGTTATATAATACTCTTAACCCTCTAAGAGTACCAATCCATAGTTGATTTCTTTTATCTATTGCCAAGGATGTAACAAAATTAGTAGGCATATTTTCTTCTTCACTACTTAAGTTTTTTATTTTTGAAGTGCTACCTGTATTATTAAACCCTATTAAACCTTTATTATAACTCGCAATCCATTTAGTATTATCATTACCAATAACTAAATCTTCGAAACCTAAATTTTCATTTAATGCATCATTAATAATACTCGAAAAACTATATGAATTCCATTCGCTATTAGAAGGGTTAAATGATTTTAAAGGTCTGTCTATTCTACTTGTAATAGTCCAAAGTAAATTATTATTATCAAACACAGAAGCCCCTACTCTTAAATCCACATAATCTGGATTATTGGGCAATACTAAGGATTCTAATTCACTATTATTTTGATTATATAAAATGGTTGATAAATCTTCATTAACCTCAAGTAACCCGTTAAAAAATGAACTTATAAATACTTGACTATTGTTAGATGGGTTAATTGAGATTGCATTTAAACATTTTGCATTTAAAGCACCTTCATAAGGTGTATTTATCCATTCATTACCATTTAAATGACTAAACCCACGACTATTTAATGGATACGGGTTATAAAACAAAGTATATTCACCAAAAGTTACCCAAAGGTTATTTGTTGATGCTTTGATTGAAAAAGGTGTATTTAATAATGGTCCTTCTGGATGAATTTCTTCAAAACCATCTGGATTTGTTAGTAATGTTTTTAAAACACCAAAATCTGTTGTTCCAATATATAAGTATTCTGAATCTGTTATTGCTGATGCAAATTGTGTATTAAACTCTGTATTTATAGAAGCCTGTGATACTAAGCTGAAACTATTATCATAAACAAAAATATTATTTTTCGTTGTTACTATTAAATAATCATTGCTTGATTTTACACTAAGTGGAACATCATCATAAAAAAACAGTTCTGTAAAAACATCATTTATTACCTGATAAATCCTTCTATTTGTTCTAACGGCATAAAGATTATTTTCTTGTGATTCTACTGACACAAAGTTTCCTGTAATTACAACTTCCCAATTTTGATAATCAATTAAATTAGGACTAGACACTTCTGCTTTTCTTAACCCACTTCCATCTAAACAAGCGGCATAAATGTAATCTCCCGAAATTGTGGTTTGATTTACTCTTGTTTGGCTTCCTAAATTACCTATATAGTAGGTGTCTCCAAATTCTTGTCTTTCTAAATTATAAACAGAAATTCCATAATTTGTTGATATATAAACCACATCTTCAAAAGCATTAAAATGATTTATTCTTTTATTGTTAGGTGAAATTGTTGGCTTTTCAATAACATCAACTATCGTAAGTATATTTTTATCATTATCAAAAACTATTTCTATTAAACCATTTTCGTAACCAATAATTAGTAATTCATAAGCATCACTATAATAAATTGTTGTTATTGCTTCGCCTGATAGACCATTAATAGTAGTAAGCTCATCTATTTCATTCGTTTGTATATCATAACTAAAAATTGCATTCTCTGAAGCTGCATAAATTTTATTGTTCCCTTTAACAACATCTTTTATATTATAATATGAAAAATGACCTTCCCATAATGCCGAAAAATCTTGAGCAAATTGTATAAATGGAGACAGGAACATTATTAATATAAGAAGTCTTTTAATCATAACCATTTTATAAAAAATCAAAGATATTTATAACTAACGAGTTTTACTTTAAAATAATATAATTTAAACAAAAAAAGCTTCCTGAAATCAGGAAGCTTTTTTATTTTATTAGAATGAGACTATACTACACCTTGTGCCAACATAGCGTCTGCTACTTTAACAAAACCAGCAATATTTGCACCTTTTACATAATTTATATAATCATCTTCTTTTCCGTATTCTATACATGAATCATGAATGTCTTTCATAATTGTTTTTAAACGACTATCAACCTCTTCTCTTGTCCAGCTAATTCTCAATGAGTTTTGAGACATTTCTAAGCCAGATGTAGCAACGCCACCTGCATTTGAAGCTTTGCCAGGAGCAAATAATGTTTTTGTTTTATGAAACTCATGAATTGCTTCTGGTGTTGAAGGCATATTTGCACCTTCTGCAATACAAATACATCCATTTTTAATTAATGATTTTGCATCATTTTCTCTCAACTCATTTTGAGTCGCACATGGTAAAGCAACATCACAAACAACATTCCAAGGTCTTTCTCCTTTAAAAAATTTCGCAGATGAATATTTTTCTAAATACTCCGAAATACGTGCTCGTTTTTCATTTTTCAAATACATTACATGTGCTAGTTTATCAGCATCAATCCCTTCTGCATCATAAATATATCCTGAAGAATCGGAAAGTGTTACTACTTTTGCGCCCAATTGTGTTGCTTTTTCACAAGCATATTGTGCTACATTTCCTGAACCAGAAATTACTACTGTTTTTCCAGTAAAGCTTTGGTTTTTAGTATTCAACATACTTTGTGCAAAATATACAGTTCCATAACCTGTTGCTTCTGGTCTAATTAAAGAACCTCCCCAAGATTTTCCTTTCCCAGTTAAAACACCTGTGAATTCATTCTTCATTTTTTTATACATACCGAATAAAAACCCTATTTCTCTTGCTCCTACACCTATATCTCCTGCTGGAACATCAGTATTTGATCCAATATGCCTAAACAATTCACTCATAAATGAATGACAAAAACGCATAATTTCATTATCACTTTTTCCTTTTGGGTCAAAATCACTTCCTCCTTTTCCTCCACCCATAGGTAAAGTGGTTAAACTGTTTTTAAAAACTTGCTCAAAAGCTAAAAACTTTAAAATACTCATATTAACCGTTGGGTGAAATCGCAAACCACCTTTATACGGTCCTATAGCAGAATTCATTTGAATTCGATAACCTCTATTAACTTGAATTTCTCCCTTATCATCAACCCAACATACTCTAAAAGTTATTACACGTTCTGGTTCAACCATACGTAATAGAATATTTTTCCCATAATATATATCGTGCTTAACAATATAAGGAATCACTGTTTCTGCAACCTCTTCAACAGCTTGCAAAAATTCTGGTTCATTACCATTTCTCTCTTTTACAAGATTTAAGAATGCTTCAATATTATTTTTCATCTATTCAATTTATATTACTAATTAGTGAATTATATAATTTTAAAGCGCAAATATACGTTATCTATAAAAATTATATAGATTTTTTTTGAAATTCGCAATTAATATTTTTAATATTTTCACCAAATCACATAAATATTTGGATGTTAGTTGAGTTTTTATATATTTGTTGTGTAAATGCCTCAAAAAACGATACCTTATTATGCTTAACTTAAAACATTTAGCTTCTGCTTTTTGCGTGTTTGTTATTTCTCAAGCAGCGTACTCTCAACTAGGTTTTTCCCATGAAATAGGTGTAATTGCTGGACCTTTAGAATTTAGATCAGATTTTGGGAGTCGTACTAATGAAGATACTAACTTTGGTAACATTGGGTTTGGTATTGGAATTGTACACTATCTTAATTTCTCATATCGAGCTGATTGTAATTGCTATACAACCGATACTTATTTTAACGATCATTTTAAACTAAGAAATGAAATTTCATGGAATAAAACTACGTTAAATCATTTTGGTCAATGGGTTGAACCTAATAGAACATCCGCTAACGCAGATAGACTTAGAGCACATTCCGGAATAGCAAACAATTTTGATATTGGTACACAACTAGAGTTTTTTCCTAGAAGTATTCGTTCTTTTCAATCGTTTGGTTATAGACTGGCTCCTTTTGCTAGTTTAGGTGTGCATTATACATCGTTTAACCCAAAAGCAAGCACAACTTACGGAGACCCTACAGACCCAAATTTTGGTAATGTTTTCGATTCATCAAATATATATTCACATTGGTTTGACAACATAACTCCTGGTGTCGATCCTTATCCTGTTCAAGTAAATGGTGGCAGCACATGGTCTATGGTTACTAGTGTTGGTGTACGTTATAAACTTGACAAGCTTTCTGATTTAATGTTAGATTTAAGATGGCAATACTTTTTTAGTGATTGGGTTGATGGGTTAAATCATAATTTAGAATACAATAAACACAATGATTGGCTTTTATGGCTAAACATTGGTTATATCTACTATTTAGATTAAAAAATCTGATAGATAAAAAAGGCAGCATTTATAATATTATAAATGCTGCCTTTTTTATTAATAATACTTAATTATTATTGTAAAGCCTGTTCTAAATCAGCAATTAAATCATCAATATCTTCAATACCTACACTTAATCTAATTAAAGAATCTACAACACCCGTTTTTTCTCTTTCTTCTTTAGGAATGCTTGCATGTGTCATACTTGCTGGATGTCCAGAAAGTGATTCTACGCCACCTAAAGATTCTGCCAAAGTAAATACTTTTAAATTTTCTACTGTTTTAATAGCTTCTTCGTAATTATTCCCTTTTGTTGTAAAAGATATCATACCTCCAAAATCGTTCATCTGAGATTTCGCTATCTCATGATTTGGATGATTTTTAAAACCTGGCCAATATACATTTTCAATTTTTGGGTGGTTCGCTAAAAATTCAGCTACTGCTTTACCATTTTCACAATGACGTTGCATTCTAACATGTAGTGTTTTTATACCTCTTAACACCAAAAAACTATCTTGTGGACCACAAATAGCACCACTGGCATTTTGTATGAAATATAATTTATCTGCTAATTCTTTGTCTGAAACTACAAGTGCTCCCATAACTACATCACTATGTCCACCAAGGTATTTAGTTGCAGAATGCATTACTATATCTGTACCTAAATTAAGTGGTTGTTGCAAATAAGGCGTTGCAAACGTATTGTCTACTGCCAACAAAATATTATTCTTTTTTGCTATTGCAGAAACTGCCTTAACATCTATAATTGTCATCATTGGGTTGGTTGGTGTTTCAACCCAAATAAGTTTTGTGTTTTTATTTATATAAGCTTCAATATTAGAAGCATTTTCCATTCCTATAAAATGAAATTTTATCCCAAAGCCTTGAAATATTTTAGTAAACAATCTAAAAGAACCTCCATACAAATCATTTGTAGAAATTACTTCATCACCAGGTTTCAAAAGCTTCATAACGGCATCAATTGCAGCAAGTCCAGACCCAAAAGCAAGTCCGAAATTTCCGTTTTCTATACTTGAAAAAGCATTTTCTAAAGCGCGTCTTGTTGGGTTGTGTGTTCTAGAATATTCAAACCCTTTATGTCCACCAGGAGTAGTTTGCGCATAAGTTGTTGTTTGGTATATTGGTGGCATTACTGCACCATAAGCAGGATCATGCTCCTGACCTCCATGTATTACTTTTGTGTTAAATTTCATGTTTAATAATCTTTATACAAATGTAGTTTTTAATTCGCTGTATTCAAATGCAATAATTATCTTTAACGGTAGTTAATAAATTACTCATGTTTAAAAAAAATCATCTATTAATTATTTGTTGTCTTTATATGCTTTTTAACTGTAAAGAAGAAACATCAATAATCTTTATTGAATCAAATTTCACATCAAAAAATAATGAATTTGTTCAAGTAAATATTCCTTTTATTTCAAATGAAAGTGATGTTACAAAACTTATAAATTCAGCTATTTCAAAAACTGTGATTTCATCATTACAAATTGGTGAACCAGACGATTTAACTTCGGAAACTATTGAAGAAAGTATTACTAAATTCAATGACGAATACAATGATTTTATTAACGATTTCCCTGAAAGCTCCCAACTTTGGGAAGCCGAAATTGACGGCGAAGCTATGTTTCAATCTGAAGACATTATTAGCATTGCTATAACTAGCTATGTAAATACTGGTGGCGCACATGGAAATTTAAATATTAGTTTTTTGAATTTTGATGTAGAAACTGGGCATTCTATATCTAACATTGATTTATTTAAAGATATTGAAAGCTTTAAACAAATTGCTAAAACTCACTTTGGTAAAGTTATTGAAAATGAAGGTGATGTTTTTGATATTAATACCTTTAAATTACCTGCAAACATAGGTTTTAGCGACGAAGGCATTATTCTACTTTACAACACTTATGAAGTTGCACCTTACTCAACAGGAATTATAGAGTTTGAAATTCCGTATAATGAAATTGATTCGTTTTTAGCCTTTAACAACTTTTAATAAAGCCAAAACATAACCTAAATGAATACCCTCATGAAAAAGCACAAACTGTAACGACTCACCAATAGTTTTTAATGTATTTCCTGTAGTTGAAACGGTATATTCTTTAAAATTAACAAAGGCATTATTTTTATAATCCTCGGCAGTTTTTTCAATAGTAGTGAATAATAAAGCTTTTATTTCATCAACCTCACCTTGTGTTACATCTCCTTCTGGCTTAGTGTCTTTTCTATATTTATTAATCATACTATCGCTTACCATAGTTGATAAACCAGATAATTTATATATCAACAATTGTTCAGTAACTACAATGTGCCCAATATTCCAAATAAGATTATTATTAAACCCCTCAGGAATTTTATTTAAATCTTCTAAAGACATTTTGTCTAAAATTCTTTTAAAACTACCACGTGTTTTTTCTAACACTTCAAATGTAAAATTCATCTTATTTATTTTTCAATAAATATAGTTTTAAATGATATAATTCCTTTTATTTTGTTCTTAAAATTTTCTAAAAAATGAAAAAAGTATATTATTTAAAAACTTGTA
>CAZLXG010000020.1:0-35285 GCA_964563585.1 uncultured Flavobacteriaceae bacterium
TGAAGACGGGACTTGAACCCGTACGTCCTAATGGACATTGGATTTTAAGTCCAACGTGTCTACCAATTCCACCACTTCAGCATTGGTATATTTTAAGAAAGTTTCAGAGCGAAAGACGGGATTTGAACCCGCGACCTCCACCTTGGCAAGGTGATGCTCTACCCCTGAGCTACTTTCGCAGTCTTTTAATGAACATACAATATTGCTATTGCGGATGCAAATTTAAAATATTTCTAGGAATTGCAAAGCCTTTTAGCAAAATAAATTAAATTTATTTTACGTACGTTTTTTCTTAACCAACATACGCTTAATTTCATTCAGTTTCATAAGCGCTTCAACTGGCGTAAGTGTATCAATATCAATATCTAATATTTCCTCTTTTATATTTTCAAGTAATGGATCATCTAAATTAAAAAAGCTTAATTGCAAATCGTTATTTAGTAATTTGACTTTATCTGTTAACTCTTCAGAAGAATGCGATTTTTCTAATTTCTTTAAAATCTTATTTGCTCGGTGTAATACTTGCTGTGGCATACCAGCCATTTTAGCTACATGAATACCAAAACTATGCTCACTTCCGCCTGCAACTAACTTTCTTAAAAAAAGCACATTGTCTTTTAATTCTTTTACCGAAACGTTGAAGTTTTTAATACGCTCAAAAGTTTCAGTCATTTCATTTAACTCGTGATAATGCGTTGCAAATAAAGTTTTCGGTTTCGCAGGATGCTCATGTAAATACTCGCTAATTGCCCAAGCTATTGAAATACCATCATAAGTACTTGTACCACGGCCTATTTCATCTAATAACACTAAACTTCTATCAGAAATATTATTTAATATTGAAGCAGTTTCATTCATCTCTACCATAAAAGTAGATTCTCCCATCGAAATATTATCGCTCGCTCCTACTCTAGTAAAAATTTTGTCTACCAAACCAATTCTAGCTTCTTTTGCTGGCACAAAACTTCCAATTTGTGCTAATAATACTATCAATGCTGTTTGCCTTAAAATAGCCGATTTACCAGACATATTAGGTCCCGTAATCATAATTATTTGTTGTGTATTTCTATCTAAAAACAAATTATTAGCAATATAGCTTTCACCAATAGGTAATTGCTTTTCTATAACTGGATGACGCCCATCTTTTATATCTAAATCATAGGATTCATCAATAGTTGGATACACATATTTATTGTCTTTTGCTAACTGAGAAAAACCACATAAACAATCTAACTGCCCAATTAAATAGGCATTTTGTTGTACAGGTTTTATATACTGATTTAACCAACTAACCAATTCAGAAAAAAGTTGTTGTTCAATAGTTTGAATTTTATCTTCAGCGCCTAAAATTTTAACTTCATATTCTTTTAATTCTTCGGTTATATAACGTTCTGCATTAACAAGCGTTTGCTTTCGTATCCACTCTTCAGGCACTTTATCTTTATGCGTATTACGTACTTCTATATAATAACCAAACACATTATTCGATGCTATTTTTAAAGATGTGATTCCTGTGCGTTCGCTTTCGCGTTCCAACATTTTATCTAAATAATCTTTTCCTGATTTTGACAAACCTCGTAATTCATCTAATTCTGAAGAAAATCCAGAAGCAATAGTATTCCCCTTCAATACATTTACTGGCGCATCTTCATTAAGGATTTCTTTAATTTTTTCACGAAGCACATCACAGCTTTGAAGCGTATCTCCAATAATTTTTAGCGATTCGTTTTCACAATTTGAAGCTATAGATTTAATAGGAATAATAGCTTCTAATGAATTTTTTAGCTGAATAACCTCGCGTGGATTCACCTTAACTGTCGCCACTTTAGAAATTAAGCGTTCTATATCGCCAATATGTTTTATATGATTTTGAATTTTTTGAAGCGTTGTTTTTTCTTTTCTTAAAAAACTAACTACTTCATGGCGTTGTTTAATTTTTTTAGCATTTTTTAAAGGCAATGCCAACCATCGTTTTAATAAACGCCCACCCATTGGCGAAATGGTTTTATCAATCACATTTAACAACGTTACCGCATTGTTATTTGTAGAATTATAAAGCTCTAAATTCCTAATCGTAAATTTATCCATCCACACATAATCATCTTCAGAAATTCTAGAAATTGCTGTAATATGTTGTAGTTTGTTATGCTGTGTTTCTCCTAAATAATGAAGAATTGAACCCGATGCAATAATACCTTCGTATAAATCTTCAATTCCAAAACCTTTAAGCGTATTTGTGTCAAAATGTTTTATAAGTGTTTCGTAGGCATAATCAGTTTGATATACCCAATCTTCCATATAAAACGTATGAAAATCACTTCCAAATGTATCATTAAAAAGGGCGCGTTTTTGTTTAGAAACTAAGACTTCACTCGGACTGAAATTCTGAAGCAACTTATCAATGTATTCTGCATTTCCTTGCGATGTTAAAAACTCGCCTGTAGAAATATCTAAAAACGAAATTCCAATATGTTTTTTATCAAAATATACCGAACACAAAAAATTGTTAGATTTAGATACTAAAACCTCATCATTTAAAGCTACACCAGGCGTAACCAATTCGGTAACACCGCGTTTTACAATATTTTTTGTTTGTTTTGGGTCTTCCAATTGGTCGCAAATAGCAACACGCTGTCCTGCTTTAACCAATTTAGGTAAATAGGTGTTTATAGAATGATGCGGAAATCCTGCCAACTCAATTTCACTTTCACTTCCTGCACTTCGTTTGGTTAAAATAATACCTAAAATACCTGCGGTTTTAATAGCATCTGCACCAAAAGTTTCATAAAAATCGCCCACACGAAACAACAATAACGCGTCAGGATACTTTGCTTTTATAGCATTGTATTGTTTCATTAATGGGGTTACTTTTTTACTTTTAGTTGCCAAAGGATTTCTGTTTTAGTAAGTTTGCTAATGTAACTAATATTCTATTTTTTTAGAAATTGAAAACAGAGAAGTTATAGATAATTATTCACAATGTATTGGCTTTAAAACAGCCTCGAATACATGAATATTTAATCGTCATTACAAGAAAAGAATAACCGAAGTAATCTTTAAAATAAACAGATTGCCCATCGTATCTCTTCGCAATGACGCAAAAAAAACAACATGCGAAAACTAAAAAATAGCGAATTAAACCGATTGAGTGTTGATGCTTTTAAAAACGTTGAAAAAACATCTATAATTATTGTGCTTGATAATATTAGAAGTTTAAATAATATTGGTGCGGTATTTAGAACAAGTGATGCTTTTTTAATTGAAAAAATTTACTTGTGCGGTATTACGGCAACGCCACCACATAAAGACATTCATAAAACAGCTTTAGGAAGTACCGATACAGTTGCTTGGGAGCATGTTGAAAATACTTTAGATTTAGTTGAAAAATTAAAAGCTGAAAACATAAAAGTATGCGCTATTGAGCAAGCTGAAAAAGCAACAATGCTTAACGACTTTAAAATTGAAGCTGATACAAAATACGCTTTAGTGTTTGGTAACGAAGTAAAAGGTGTTGCTCAAAATGTTGTTGACACAAGTGATATGGTTATTGAAATCCCTCAATTTGGCACCAAACATTCGCTAAATATTTCGGTAAGCTGTGGTGTTGTAGTTTGGGATGTTTTTAGTAAGCTAACTGCAAACCTAAAATAGGTGATAAAAAAAACAAAGAAGCCTTGGCCTACCAAAGATGTGATGAATCAGATTTATGACATGAAACTTTGGGGCGGAAATAACTTTGATTTTTATTCTGGAAAGGGTTCACACGATTCAAAAATTATAAATCCATATCTAGATGTTTTAATTATATTTTTAAATTCTTATAATAACTCTTTAGTCGTTTGCGATTTAGGTTGTGGAGATTTTAATATTGGGAAACACCTAACTAAATATACTAGAAAATATATTGCTATAGATATTGTTGAAAAACTTATTAATAGAAACAAAAAGGAATATAAAGAAGATAACTTAGAATTTTACTGTTTAGATATTACTAAAGATAAACTTCCGTATGGAGATTGTATTATATTACGACAAGTATTACAGCATTTATCTAATACAGAAATACAAGACGTCGTTAAAAAAATAGCAGTTTATAAATATATTATTTTGACTGAACATATACCTTTGGGCAACTTTACCCCAAACAAAGACATTGTTTCTGGACAAGGAATTAGGCTAAAACAAAACAGTGGTGTTAATGTATTAGAAGCTCCTTTTAATTTAAAAATTAAAGAAAAGAAAAACTTAGAAGAACATATTCTAGAAAATAATAAAGGGCGTATTGTAACGACGTTGTATAAAATGTTTTAACTGTCATTCCTGCAAATCCCGATGAAAGAAGTTGAGGAATACTCTATAAATATGGCTGAAAAAACTTTGGAAGATATTTCCTCTCAAGAAGAATTAAAAACTAGACATCATATTAGATTAGAGTTTTGGGGGAAATTAATTCAGAAAATAAATCAAGAGAGTTCCCTGTTTCAAAATATTAGCCCTTCAAAGTATAATTGGATTGGTGCAGGCTCTGGAATGAGAGGAGTTGCATACAATTTTGTTATTTCAAAAACCTATGGTAGATGCGAAATTTACATTGACAGAAGTGATTTTGATATAAATAAAGCAATTTTTGATTTTCTTTATAATGAAAAAGAAAAAATTGAAGCTAGTTTTGGAACAGAATTAACTTGGGAAAGACTCGATGATAAAAGAGCTTCAAGAATTAAGCTCAGTCAATGTTTTTAATAAAAAAGATTGGGACGAAATGATAGACTTCATGACAAATGGAATGATACGAATTGAAAACACATTTAAAAAAACTATTCAAAAAATAAACCAAAATCAAGAAAAAATATTCCCTAAAAACATTGTTGTTATTTAAGTGAATTCATAGAAAATTAGTAACTATAAAATCATTCACTACAAATCTCACCTAAAACCCATAAATAATCCATTCTGTTTTCAACAAAATCTTTATCAGAAACATCAATTATTTTTACATTAAAGTCGGTTTGGATTTTTAAAAAATCTAAATAACCAGTATTAATTTTTTCTAGGTAATCGTTTTCAATATTCTGTTCGTAATCACGTCCACGTTTTTTAATGTTCTGTTGTAAACGTTCCGTATTTTGGTATAGGTAAATGTATAACTCTGGCTTTTTTAAATCTTTATACATGAGCTGAAAAAGCTTTCTATACAGCCCAAACTCATCTTCTTGCAAAGTGATTTTTGAGAATATTAGCGATTTAAACACATCATAATCACTCACAATAAAATCTTTAAACAAATCGAGTTGCGATAAATCGTCAGAAATTTGCTGGTATCTATCGGCAAGAAAAGACATTTCTAAAGTAAAAGCATAACGTGATGCATCTTCGTAAAATTTCGGCAAAAACGGATTATCGGCAAAACGTTCTAAAATTAACTTCGCATTAAAATCGTGCGCAATTTTTGTTGCTAAACTTGTTTTTCCTGCACCAATATTACCTTCAATAGCTATATAATTATATTTTGAAAAATCGTGACTTTTACTCGGGTTTTTCAACCAAATATTTATGGGTTCTAAAACCGATTCATCTTCACATACATCTAACAATTCGGCAACCGTTTTATTTAATTTTGGGTGTACTTGTTTTGAAGCAACATCGTTTAATGGCAACAATACAAATTTACGCTTGCTCATTTCTGGATGCGGCACTTGCAAGGTTTTAGTATCAATAACAGCATCTTCAACAAAAATAATATCTAAATCTATAGTTCTAGCTTCGTACTTATTCTTTTTGGTACGCGTACGCCCTAAACCTGTTTCAATAGAAAGTAATGTTTTAAGCACTTTTTTAGGCTCTAAGTAGCTTTCTAAAACCAAACAAGCATTTAAAAAATCGTCACTTTCAAACCCAAACGCTGGCGATTTATAAACTTTCGAAATCAATTTAATGCTTCCTATCTTTACATAAATGGCATCAATTGCATTTTGAATATTTTTAAATTTATCATCTTTATTGCTTCCTAATGCAATATGAAATGTTGTTGGTTGCGTCATAAGTGAAAGCAAAATAACTAAAAGTAAATGGTTTCCTTTATATTTACTGAACGTATTTATTCACAATTTTAAATGACACTAAGAGACAAACTCGCTGCACAACGTATTTATCTGCTTTTAGGAGCTTTGTTTATTACGTCGCTAGTAGTTTCAAATCTTATTTTTCAGAAGTTTTTTTATTGGTATCCATTTAATATAGAAATTTTTGGAAGTAACCTTTTTGAAATTTCGGTTGGTATTTTACCATATCCAATCACCTTTTTAATTACCGATTTAATTAGTGAGATTTATGGAAAGAAAAGAGCTAACGATGTTGTGGTTGCTGGAATTTTTGCGTCTTTATTTTCGCTTTTAATTGTTTATGTTGCCAATATTGTTCCCGCAACAAGTTGGTCGCCTGTTAAAAACGATATGTTTTCTACAGTTTTTGGAAATACTGCTCTTGCCGTTTTCGCAAGTATGATGGCTTATTTATTTGCGCAGTTTATTGATATAAAGATTTACCATTTCTGGAAACAACTAACCAAAGGCAAACACTTATGGTTACGTAATAATTTTTCAACGTTTTTATCGCAATTTGTAGATACGTTTACCGTTTTAATATTGCTATGTTCTTTTAATATTATTGCTTGGGATAAGTTTTCTGGGTTACTAATAGCAGGTTTTTTATTCAAAGTACTTATTGCTGCTTGCGATACACCTTTTTTGTATTTAGGTGTGTATTTATTTAGAAAACGTTTTAATTTAAAAGTGAATGAAGAGATTGATTTGCTTTAAATTTAATAGTTAAAAAATATCAATTTCGACCTTTAGCATCATTTTTGCGTATATGTCTATAATAGATATTTGATTATTTATCCAGGACGAATACATAAAACTTTAAAAAATTATTCAATTGAAAAAAGCTTTTAAAATTATCGGCATTACACTTCTAATCATTATCATGCTTTTGGTGGCAATACCATTTGCATTTCAGTCGCAAATTAAAGATATGGTGAAGCGTTTTATAAACGACAACCTAAATGCACATATTGAATTTAGTGATGTTAGTTTAAGTTTTATTTCTAGTTTTCCGCAAGCGGAAGTTAGTATTAGCGATTTGGTAATTACGAATTTTGAACCGTTTAAAGATGAAACTTTTGCTTCTGTAAAAAGCATTTCGTTTAGTATGCCTATTAAAGATTTGTTTAATAAAGTCGACGAAACTATTACTGTAAACACATTTTATGTTGATGAAGCTTTAATCACTTTAAAAACCGACAAATTCGGCAACACTAATTACGATATTACAAAAACAGATGATGTAGAAAACACTTCAACTGAATCGAGCAGTTTTTCTTTTGATATTGAAGATTATAAAATTAGTAATAGCGCGATAACATATTTAGATGAAAAATCTGAAACTTTAATTCACTTCTCCGAATTCAACCATGAAGGTGTCGGCACTTTTTCTGCTGAAAATTCAGAATTGAATACTAAAACAAGTACACATGTTAGCATAACAATGGATAGTCTTGCTTATCTAAACAATAATTTAGTAAAACTTGATGCTTTAATTGGTTTAGATTTAAACAATAACAAATACACCTTTAAAGACAATAAAGGGTTTATTAATAAACTGCCTTTAGAGTTTTCGGGCTTTGTACAACAACTTGAAAACGGACAACAAATTGATATTACTTTTGAAAACCCAGAATCATCATTCAAAGATTTTTTTGCACTTATTCCAGAGGCTTATTCTAAAAATATTGAGGGCGTAGAAACTAGTGGAAATTTTAAAGTTACAGGTATTATAAAAGGATTAATTTCAGATGAAACCATTCCTAATTTAGATATTAATATCACATCGAACAATGCTTCATTTAAATATCCCGACTTACCAAAACGTGTTGAAAATATTTCAATAAACACATCCATAAAAAACACAACAGGGAAAGCAGATGATACTTATATTAACATTAAAACCCTCGATTTTAAAATTGATGATGATGTTTTTAAATCATCAGCAACCTTAAAAAACATTACAAAAAATATATTTGTAAACGCAAATATTGATGGTATTCTAAATTTAGCAAACATTACAAAGGTGTATCCTGTAGAATTAGAAAATGCGCTAAGCGGTATATTAAAAGGCAAAATAAATACTAGCTTTGATATGAATGCTATTGAAACGAATGCTTACCAACGCATTAAAAACAATGGCTCAATGAGCATTAGTGATTTTGTATTTTCATCGGACGATATTATAAATCCAATTCATATTTCCGAAGCAGATTTAACGTTTAATCCGTCAACCGTTTCACTAAATAATTTTAAAGCCAGGACTGGCGATAGCGATTTAAATGCTACAGGAACAATTCAAAACCTATTAGGCTTTCTTTTAAGTGACAATACTTTACAAGGTACTTTTAATGTGAATTCTAATCTGTTTAAGGTTAGTGATTTTATGACTGAAGAAGAAGAAGAATCAGCTTCAGAAAATAAAACTACTGAATCTTTAAAAATTCCTGCATTTTTAGATTGCACCATAAATGCCAATGTAAAAACCGTTGTATATGATAATTTGAATTTAAAAGACGTAAAAGGCAAACTCTTAATAAAAGACCAACAAGTAACTTTAAACAACATGACTTCTAGTTTGTTTGATGGCTCACTTTCTATTAGCGGAAATGTATCAACAAAAAACGATACACCAACTTTTAATTTGAATTTAGGAGCCGATGGATTTGATATTTCAAAATCGTTTAATGGTTTAGAATTACTTCAAAATTTAGCACCAATAGTTAGTATGTTTAAAGGAAAACTGAATACAACCATTCAACTATCTGGTGATTTAGACAATGAGTTTACGCCAAATTTAAACACCGTTTCTGGAAACGCATTAGCCGAATTATTAACCACAAATCTTAGTGAAAATAAAAACGAAATACTTAACGCCTTAGAAAGTAATTTAAGTTTTATTGACTTCGATAAGTTAGATTTAAAAGACTTAAAAACGGCGTTAGAATTTGCCAATGGACAAGTTGTTGTAAAACCTTTTCAATTAAAATACGAGGATATTACAATCGATGTTTCTGGATCTCATAATTTTGATAAAACCTTAAATTATAGCGCTGTTTTTAATGTGCCAGCAAAATATTTAGGTAGCAACATCAATCAATTAATTGGCAAAATAGATAGCGAAGAAACTAAAAATATTACCATTCCGGTTACCGCGAATATATTAGGTTCACTTACCAAACCCGAAGTAAAAACCGATTTAACAAATGGCATCTCTAACTTAACTAAACAACTTATTGAAATTGAAAAGCAAAAATTATTAAATCAAGGAAAAGACAAAATAAAAGATTTAATTGGCAATGTTATTGGTGGCAATAAAACAAAAACGGACTCTATAAAAGAACAACAAAATAATACGGTAAAAGATGTATTGAACGGTATTATTGGCAACAACAAAAATGAAACAGACTCTACCAAAACCAATACCGTTAAAAATGTTTTAGGTGGATTATTTGGTGGTAAGAAAAAGAAAAAAGACACCGTTAATTAATTTTTATTCAGTTCATAGACAGTTTAATTCCGATTATTAAAATTGGAATAATAACTATCATTATTGTGAACCAACCATAAACTTTAACTGTTTATATCAGCCTAAACGAAGTTCGCAAATTTTCTGACAAAAATCATTTTACATCTATTAAAACCACCAAGCCTTCATTAGACCTAATATTAAAAACAGTTTCATCATCAAAAATTAAATATTGCCCTTTTATGCCAACTAACTTCCCTTTATAACTTTGTGATTTAATCAAGTTTAAACTTTTTGGCTTTTCAGGATATTTATGCACAGGAAAATCTATATTCGTTTCAGTGTTACTTTCAATAAAGTAATCTTTAGCTTCATCTGGAATGTATTGCTTCAATCGCTCTCTCCATTCTATTAAATTTTCATCTTCAATATCATTCTTCAACATTTTTCTCCAATTGGTTTTATCGCCAACATGATTTTTTAAAGCAAGCTCAGTAATTCCTGCTAAATACCTATTTGGCACTTCTACAATTTCAATAGCTTCATGTGCACCCTGATCTATCCAACGCGTTGGTACTTGATTTTTTCTGGTAACACCAACTTTCACATTACTAGAGTTTGCCAAATACACAATATGTGGTTGCAATTGCACTTTCTTTTCGTATTCTAAATTGCGGTCTTCTTTATTTAAATGTGCTGTACTTAATTCTGGTCGCATAATCCAATCGGCAGCTTGTGGGATTTCAAAAAAGCAACTTTTACAAAAACCTTGTCGGTAAATTGGTTTATCTAAACCACAATTTAAACATTGATATTTAACAAATTGAATGGTTAGTGTCTTGTTTAATAACTGATTCATATTCAAAAAATCATTCTTAAACACTAAATAATATTGAATGGGTTGAGAAAACTCAGTTTCCATTTTTGTTAAAACACCTTGGTAGGTCATGAAAAAAAGTATTATTTTTAGAACTTAAAGATAAAACAAATATGCCAATCCCTTTAGTAAATTCTGTTGCTTCTTGGTTCTTGAAAAAGCGTTTTCATCAAATTGAATTGTTTTTAAAATACCCAAATGAAGTACAAAATGAACTGCTATTAAACCTAATAGACATTGCTAAAGACACAGAAATTGGTAAGCAATATGATTTTGCTTCAATAAAAAATTACAGGACTTTTGCTGAACGGATTCCTATTAAAAATTACGAAGGTTGGCACGATGTTATTGAACGTTCTAGAAAAGGTGAAAACAATATTTTTTGGCCAACACCAATAAAATGGTTTGCAAAATCTAGCGGAACAACTAGCTCAAAAAGTAAATTTATTCCCGTTAGTGATGAGTCGTTAGAAGACTGCCACTATGCAGCAGGAAAAGATTTGTTATGTATGTATCTTAACAATAATGAAGATTCACAAATGTTTACTGGTAAAAGTTTACGACTTGGAGGCAGTAAAGAATTATATAAAGAAAACGGAACTGTTTTTGGTGATTTGTCGGCTATTTTAATTGATAATATGCCTTTTTGGGCAGAATTTAGTAGCACACCAAGTAGCAAAGTGTCATTAATGAGTGAGTGGGAACATAAAATGCAAGCTATTGTTGATGAAACTATTAATGAGAATGTAACGAGTTTAACTGGCGTACCATCTTGGATGCTAGTGTTGCTTAATACTGTTTTAGAAACTACAGGCAAGCAAAGTTTATTAGATATTTGGCCAAATTTAGAAGTCTATTTTCATGGTGGCGTAAGTTTTACTCCTTATAAAGACCAGTATAAAAAAATACTACCAAACAAAGATTTTAAGTATTATGAAATTTATAATGCATCGGAAGGTTTTTTTGCTATTCAAGACCAAAATAATTCTAGCGAACTTCTATTGATGTTAGACTATGGAATATTTTATGAATTTATCCCAATGGATATTTATGCCACTTCGGAAGAAAAAGCAATTCCTTTAAGCGAAGTAAAATTGCATCAAAATTATGCAGTAATAATTACTACTAACGCTGGTTTATGGCGTTATAAAATTGGTGATACAGTTCGTTTCACTTCAATAAATCCATATAGAATAAAAGTATCTGGAAGAACAAAACATCATATTAATGTATTTGGCGAAGAGCTTATTATTGAAAATGCTGAAAACGCGTTAAGAAAAGTTTGTAAACGCACTAAAGCTGAAATTGTTGACTTTACTGCTGCTCCAATTTTCATGAAAGGCAAAGAAAAAGGCGCACATGAATGGTTAATTGAATTTAAAACACCTCCTAAAGACATTAACTATTTTAATGAGTTATTTGACAATGCTTTAAAAGCTTTAAATTCTGATTATGAAGCGAAGCGTTATAATAATATCACACTTAACAAACCAACAATTCATATAGCTAGAGAGCGATTATTCTATGATTGGTTAAAGAAAAACAACAAACTTGGTGGGCAACATAAAATCCCTAGGCTTTCTAACACACGGGATTATATGGATGATTTATTGAGTTTAAATTCTTAAAACACATTCGTTACAGTATTGTATTTTTTGTCAGAAAATGCTCTAAAACAAATACTTAACGAATTAAACTGCGATTTATCTAAGAAATTTTTTAAAGATTAGCTCTACAATTATATTTATAGTCTAATTAATCCTAAAACCCTTAAAAGATGAAAATCAAACCCTCACTTTTCATTTTCCTTCTATCTAATATTTTAATTGCACAAGGTCCAGCAAACTTAATAGCTTCAACTGAAACATATTTTGATGCAACCAAAACTTCAATAGACATAATTGATGCTAACGGATTTGATTATCAAATATTAGATGCTGGTGGAATTAACTCTAAATACTCTGAATTTGGTTCTGCTTTTTTTAGAAATAAATTCATTTTAGTGTCTTCAAGAAAACTTGGTGGAATTGCAAAAATAGACCCTAATACAAATGAAGCTTATAAAGATTTGTTTTGTGTAGATATGAATGAGCATGGTTATTTAAGTATGCCTCTTCTTTTTTCTAGAATGATAAATACTAATAATAGTGAAGGCCAAGTAACATTTTCACCTGATGAACACACCATGTATTTTACACGAAGTAACAAGCAAAATTCTTTGATATACAAGTTATATAAAGCTACGCTTGAAGAAGGTTCAAACGGGAATTGGAAAGACGAACAATTATTAAATATCAATAAAGGCAACGTATCTATTGAAAACCCATTTATAAATCCAGCAGGCGATAAATTATACTTTTCTTCAAATATGGCAGGCACACATGGTGGCTTTGATATTTTTGTTTCGGATATAAATTTAGATGGTACGCTTAGTGTTCCTAAAAATTTAGGAAGCAATATCAACACTAATGAAGATGAAAAATATCCATCACTTTCTAAAGATGGTAGATTTCTTTACTTTTCATCAAAAGGACACAGAAACATGGGTGGTTTTGATGTTTTTAGAAGTAAAATATTAAAAAATAGCTATAAAGCTCCAAGAAATTTAGGAAACACTATTAATAGTAGATATGATGAAGTAGCTTTTATTCTTGCTACAAAAAACAAAGGTTATGTATCAACTAACAAAAATGGATCATTCGATATTTTTAGATCAATAAATAGAAAAATCACACAATCTGTTGTTGGTAAAACGGTAGATTTAGAAACTAAAATAGCTTTACCAAATACACTTGTTGTTTTATTTGATGAAGAAGGTGAAGAATTATCAAGACAAACAACTGGCACAGATGCATCATATTCTTTTGATGTAGAACCTTTTGAAATTTATAACATTAAAACTTATAAAGATGGTTTTGTAGAACATTCGTTTGATTTTGTTTCAAATAGAAATTCGGATATTACTTACCGTAAAAATTTAGAATTAAACCCAACTGTCGCAGTATTTAAAAAGGTTAGAAATAACATACATATTAAAGTTGAAAATATATTTTTCGATTCAGCTAAATGGGATATTAAACCAGAATCGCAAGTTTCGTTAAATAAAATTTTAAAAGTGTTAAATGATTATCCTGATTTAAAAATTGCTATTAAAGCACATACCGATAGTAAAGGAAAAGCTTCCAATAACTTAATATTATCTGAAAAAAGAGCAGAATCAGCAGTTAATTATTTAATTAGTAAAGGTATTTCAGAAGACAGATTAATATCACATGGTTTTGGCGAAAGAATTCCTTTAATTGATTGTAAAGATAATTGTACCGAAGAAGAATTTCAAACTAACAGAAGAATTGAGTTTGTTGTTATTAATTAAAAGAATTATCGATTAAGTGTAAGCCAAAAAGTTTTTAAACGAGTTTTTCATCTTATCATCTAAAAGAAGAATAAAAACTTTGCAAGCAATCTTATTAAGTATACTTTTAAAAAACAAAATAAAGAATTTATCCATAATGTCCTTTATTAATTAACATCCATATAACAAAAAACCACTCTAAAATTAGGGTGGTTTTTTTATGCTTTAAATTTAACCTTTAACCTTTAACTACGAAACTGCTTTAAGTTTCTTTATAGTTGCTTTGGTTAATTTTTCTTCAGCGTATATCTTAGTAACATTCAGATTTTTCTCATTACTACTAGGTAATTCAAACATAGCATCTGTTAAAATCTCTTCACATAACGAACGTAATCCTCTTGCTCCTAATTTATATTCAATAGCTTTTCCAACTATAAAATTTAAAGCGCCATCTGTAATTGTGAATTTAATTTTATCCATTTCAAACAATTTTTTATATTGTTTAATAATGGCATTTTTAGGTTCTGTAAGTATAGCTCTTAATGTATCTGCATCTAACGGATTCATATGAGTTAATACTGGAAGCCTTCCTATTATTTCTGGAATTAAACCAAAATCTTTTAAATCCTTTGGAATAATATATTGCAATAAGTTATCTTGATCTACAACATCATCAGACATTGAAGCACTATAACCAACGGCTTGCATATTTAAGCGTTTAGAAATAACACGATCAATACCATCGAAAGCTCCACCTGCAATAAATAAAATATTTTCAGTATTTACTTCAATAAATTTTTGATCTGGATGTTTTCTTCCTCCTTTTGGCGGTACATTAACAACGGTACCTTCTAACAATTTCAATAAAGCTTGTTGTACGCCTTCACCAGAAACATCGCGCGTTATAGACGGATTATCACTTTTACGTGCAATCTTATCTATTTCATCTATAAACACAATCCCTTTTTCTGCTTTTTCTAAGTTGTAATCGGCAGCTTGTAATAAACGTGTTAAAATACTTTCTACATCTTCACCAACATAACCTGCTTCTGTTAAAACTGTTGCATCAACAATTGCTAAAGGCACATTTAACATTCTAGCAATAGTTTTTGCCATTAATGTTTTTCCTGTACCTGTTTCACCAACCATAATGATATTACTCTTTTGAATATCTACATCATCATTTGTTGGCTTTTGTAATAAACGTTTGTAATGATTATACACGGCTACTGACATGACTCTTTTTGTCATGGTTTGACCAATTATATATTCATCAAGAAATTCTTTAATCTGTACAGGTTTTCGAAGTTTTAATTCTGCAGATAAGTCACCACTATCACTTTGCTTAGATTCTTCAATTACAATACCATGAGCTTGCTCTATACACCTATCACAGATATGAGCATCTAATCCTGCTATTAATAAATTCGTCTCAGGTTTTTTACGTCCACAAAACGAACATTCTAGTTCTTCTTTTGCCATTAATCAGTATATTTAAAAGGAAAAATTATCACAAATCCCTCTATAACAATTCTATAAAATTACAATTTTTTATTTAATTACGAGCTAGTATCTCGTCAATCATACCATATTCCTTGGCCTTATCGGCTTTCATCCAATAATCTCTATCACTATCTTCATACACTTTGTCGTACTCTTGACCGGTATGCTTACTAATAATTTTATATAATTCTTCTTTTAGAATTAATATCTCTCTTGCTGTAATTTCAATATCGCTAGCCTGCCCTTGTGCTCCACCCATTGGTTGATGAATCATAACTCTAGAATGTGTTAATCCACTACGTTTTCCTTTAGTTCCTGCACATAATAGTACTGCTCCCATAGATGCTGCCATTCCTGTACAAATAGTTGCCACATCTGGCTTTATAAACTGCATTGTATCATAAATCCCTAAACCTGCATAGACACTTCCTCCTGGAGAATTAATATACATTTGTATATCCTTTGTAGCATCTACACTTTCTAAAAACAATAATTGAGCTTGAACAATATTTGCAATATTATCGTTAATTGCTGTTCCTAAAAAAAGAATACGATCCATCATTAAACGAGAAAAAACATCTAATTGAGAGATATTTAATTGACGTTCTTCAATAATGTATGGTGTCATATTTTCTGGATACATACTACTCACAATTTTATTATAGTATGTGCTACTAATACCTTGATCTTTTATCGCAAATTTTTCAAATTCTTTTCCGTAATCCATAGTTATTTTTTGTGATTTGATTGAAAATAAATAGGCATTGAATTGCTATAAATTCAACGCCTAAATATAATGAAATATTATTTATAAGTTAAAGACTTATTTATCACCATAAACTTCTTTTACAAAATTATCGTAACTTAATTCTTTCACCTTAATATTTGCTTTTTCTTTATATAAAACAAGTAATTTTTGACTAATTAATTGTTCTGAAATACGACGTGCTTCATCTTGATTTGATAAAATACGAGCTGCAATATCGTCTAATTCTTTATCAGATGGATTCATCTGACCAAATTGAGCCATTTGCGATTTAATCATATCTCTTGCATGATTTTTAATATCATCCATAGTTACTTGAATATCGTTATCAGTAATTAATTTACCTTCAATTAACTGGTAACGTAAGCTTTTTTCAGACTTTTCGTATTCTTCTTTAGCTTGGTCGCTATCTAAAGGTGTTTCTCCTGAAGTTTGCATCCATTTTTGTAAAAACTCTGCAGGTAAATCAAATTTTGTATTATCAACTAAATATTCAGTAACATCATTTAATAACTTTTGATCTGCTTGTTGTACAAATTGCTTTTCAGCATCATCCTTTATTTTAGCTTTTAGTTCTGTTGTTGTTGCAACTGTATCTTTTCCAAAAAGTTTATCAAATAAATCTTGGTCTAAATCTGCTAACTCACGTTTGTTTATTTCAGTAATTGTAAAATTTACTTCTATATTCAAACCATGTATATCATCGTGTTCCAATTTTAACGCATGCATTAAATCATGGTCATCTTCAAAAAGCCCTTTGGTTTTTAAAGCAATAACATCGCCCGGTTTTGCATCAATAAATTGTTTTGCAGTTGCTTTTCCTTTAAACTTATCTAAAGTTAAAGTTACTGTGTTATCAATTTCTTTTTCTTCATTTGTATAAGCTCCTGTAATTTCGCTATCTTTTTCAACCACATTTTGAGATACTAATTTCCCGTATTGTTTTTGAATACGTTCAATTTGCTCATCAATCATTTTTTTATCGGCAACAATATTGTATTGAGTAATTGATTTTTTACCTTTTAATTTAACATCAAATTCTGGTGCTAAACCTAATTCGAATTCAAAAGAAAACCCATCAGAATTCCAATCAATTTCATCTTGCGTTTTTGGTAATGGTTGTCCTAAAACATCCAATTTTTCTTCAGTAAGATATTTGTTTAATGCGTCTTGCAATAACTTATTTACCTCATCAACTAACACCGCTTTCCCATATTGTTTTTTAACCATACCCATTGGTACGTGTCCTTTTCTAAACCCAGGAATGTTTGCAGTTTTACGATAATCAATTAAGATTTTTTCAACTTTATCGCTGTAATCTTCTTTAGTGATATCAACTTTTACTACCGCATTTAATGCATCAACGTTTTCTCTTGTAATATTCATTTTAAAAATCTATTTTTAGTATAACTAAAATTGGGATGCAAAAATATAATATTTTTGCATCCCAACAAAGTTTTTAATTGCTTGATTTTGAAGCTATTTTTTATCCTTTTTTAAAAGTGAATGTAGTATAGATTGTAGTATAGAAAGCAATACACTAAACAACACCGCTATCCATATACTACTTACCGAAAAACCATCAATAAGTTGATCTGCCAGCAAAATAATTATAGCATTTATTATTAGTAAAAACAAACCTAATGTTAGAATAGTAATTGGCAACGTTAAAACAACCAAAATCGGCTTTACTAATAAGTTTAAAATTGATAGAACCAAGGCTACAACGATGGCTGTTGTGTATGTGTCTACATATACGCCTGTTAATACTTTTGACAGTATTACTACTGCTACGGCATTTAATAATAGTTTGATGATGAGTTTCATATTAATATGTTTTAACTATAGATTAGTATCTAAAAACTGCGTTTTGTTACATTGAAATTACAAAAAATATTGACTATTTAACAAATTGCATCACTGCTTCGAAAAAATCTTTTGGGTTTTCGGCATGTAACCAGTGTCCAGAATCTTTAATAGTTACAATTTTTGATTCTGGAAAGTGAGCTTTAATCAGAATTTCATCTTCCTTTTCAATATAACCTGAATTTTCACCACGTAAAAACAAGGTGCCTTTTTCAAATATTGAATTTTCGGGTAATGCTTCTCCTATTTCTGATACATTTTTGTTTAATGCTTCTAAATTCATTCTATAAGCAAGTTCTCCCTTTTCTTTCCAGTATAAATTTTTAAGTAAAAATTGTCGTGTACCAGCTTCAAAAACATAGTTACTTAAAACAGTATCTGCTTCACTTCTACTTTTAACCTCATCAAAATTTATAGCTTGCAATCCGTTTAAAATAGATTGGTGATGAATTTGATAAAAGCGCGGAGAAATATCAGCAATTAATAATTTTGAAATATATTCTGGAAATTGAGTTGCAAACAACATAGCCGTTTTTCCTCCCATAGAATGCCCGAGTAAAACAATATCTTTCAAACTATAAGTATCACAATAATGTTTTAAATCTTCAGCAAGAATATTATAGTTGAATTCTTCATCCCAAAAACTGCGTCCATGATTTCGTTGGTCTACTAAATGTACTTGAAAACCCTGTTTATTAAATTGTTTTGCTAGTGTTTTCCAATTATCACTCATTCCTAAGAATCCATGAAGAATAATAAATGGTTGTCCTTCGCCAATAATATTTGAATGTAACAGCATACTATAAATTACGGTTTTAGAACTAGGTCTCGACTGCGCTCGACCAGATATTTTATAAAAACTACTAACTGCAACTGCATACTGCCAACTTATTTAAGTTTATGAAGATACATCTGAATTACGTTTTCTACTCCTAAATATATACTTTCCGAAATTAACGCATGACCTATTGAAACTTCTAACAACTCTGGAATGTTCTCTTTAAAAAATTTAATGTTATCTAACGATAAATCGTGTCCAGCATTAATACCTAAACCCAAACTATTTGCAAATTCAGCGCTTTCTGTAAATGGTTTAATAGCGTCTTTATTTCCTAAGCCATATTGATGTGCAAAGGCTTCAGTATACAACTCAATCCTATCTGTTCCCGTTGCTTTTGCTCCTTCAATTTGTTCTAAAACAGGATCTACAAAAATAGAAGTTCTAATTCCGTTTCGTTT
The DNA here is from genome assembly GCA_964563585.1 of uncultured Flavobacteriaceae bacterium. GTDB lineage: Bacteria > Bacteroidota > Bacteroidia > Flavobacteriales > Flavobacteriaceae > CAZLXG01. Next base: position 19,174 of record CAZLXG010000020.1, read on the forward strand.
AAATTCTTTAACTACATCAACTAAAAAATCCTTATGTTTTATGGTGTCCCAACCCGCATTACTGGTTATTGCATCTTCTGCATCGGGCACCAAAGTTACTTGTGTTGGTTTTACATTTAAAACCAGTTCTAAAAAAGAATCTACAGGATTGCCTTCAATATTATATTCGGTATAAACTTCAGATTTCAAATCACGTGCATCTTGATATCGTATATGGCGTTCGTCTGGTCTAGGATGAACAGTTACTCCCTCTGCTCCAAAACGTTGTACATCTTTTGCAAACTGCACCACATTTGGTGTATTGCCACCTCTAGAGTTTCGCAACGTAGCTATCTTATTAATATTTACACTTAACTTTGTCATCAATCAATTTTAAAAGACAAAAATACAAAGTAGAACATGCTTATATACTATTTTTTTGATTAATTTGCATGATAATTAAGCTATACAATGAACCTTTCAGAATTTATTATAAACGATGTAAAACCATTAAATGGAGATAGCAAAATTAGCGATTTACAGTTGCTTTTTAATCAGCTAACATACTCTCACATTCCTTTTGAAGATGAAAATCAGACTTATTTAGGATGTTTTTCTGAAACTGATGCGCATTGTTTTGAAAGCGAAAAAACACTTAATGAATACAAATATTCTATTGAGAAATTTTTTGTTCGTGACACCACAATATGGTTAGATGTTTTAGAATCTTTTGCAAAAAATTCTACAAATATAATGCCTGTTTTAAGTGATAAAAATGTGTATTTGGGTTATTACGAGCTTAACGACATTATTGGTTTATTTGGCGATTCCCCCTTTTTTACTGAAGCTGGAGGTGTTTTAGTAGTTGAAAAAGGTTTAGTAGATTATTCATTTAGCGAAATAAGTCAGATAGTTGAATCTAACAACGGAAAACTATTAGGTGCATTTGTATCAAAAATGAAGAATGACATGGTGCAAATAACACTTAAAGTAGGCAATGCAAGTCTTAACGATATTATTCAAACTTTTAGACGTTATAGCTATAATATTATATCTGGGCACGAAGACGACAGTTATAATGAAAACCTAAAAGAACGGTCAGATTATTTGAATAAATACTTAAATATGTAAATTATGAAAGTTGCTATTTTTGGACGATTTTATAATAAAACAACTACAACCTCGGTTGAAACACTTTTTAATTATTTATTAAAAAAAGATGTTGATGCCTATATAGAAACTGAGTTTTTCAATCTTATTAAAAGTGAAGAAGGCGACAAAAAAGACTATACAACTTTTAAAATTTTTGATACTTTAGATACATCCTTCGATTTACTTGTAAGTATTGGTGGCGATGGCACAATTTTACGCGCCATTACTTTTGTTAAAGACATGAACATTCCTATAATTGGTATAAATACAGGACGATTAGGTTTTTTAGCAACCATACAAGTAGATGAAATTGAAAATGCTATTCAAAATATTATTGATGGCAAGTATAAAATTTCTGAACGCAGTTTACTAGAAATAGAAACCACACCTGAAAACAGCGATATTACATCACTTAATTTCGCTCTAAATGAAATCACAGTAAGTAGAAAAAACACCACATCTATGATTACTGTTGAAACACATTTAGATGGTGAATATTTAACATCGTACTGGAGTGATGGTTTAATTATTTCAACTCCAACAGGTTCTACAGGCTATTCCTTAAGTTGTGGTGGACCAGTAATAACACCAGGCACCAGTAGTTTTGTATTAACACCTATTGCACCACATAATTTAAGCGCACGCCCATTGGTAATTCCAGATTCTACCGAAATACAACTAAAAGTAGATGGTAGAGAAGAAAACCATTTAGTATCTCTTGACTCTCGAATTGCAACTTTAGATAATGGTACTTTAATCAAAATTAAAAAGGCGTCATTTAAAATAAAAATGATTGATTTATTAAATGAAAGCTTTTTAGATACACTTCGTAAAAAACTACTTTGGGGCGAAGACAAGCGTAATAAACAATAATTTCATATAAATACTGTTTTACACTAATACAATTTGGCTCAAATTATATTAGCCTAATCTTATTTATTATATTTGCAAACTTTTAAGTTTTTATGAAACATTTAACCATACTGATATTAAGCATTTTAAGCATTACATTTAGCCACTCTCAAATTAATGAAATTGGTGTTTTTGTTGGTGGAAGTAATTTTATTGGTGATGTTGGCGCAACTGATTATATTTCACCTAATCAATTAGCATTTGGAGGTTTATATAAATGGAATAGAAGTAGCAGACATTCTTATAGACTTTCTGTTATGTATAGTGAATTAGAAGGAAAAGATATAAATTCTGACGACCCAAGGCGTAAACAAAGAGGTTTAGAGTTTACCAATAAGATTTTAGAATTTTCAGCAGGATTAGAATTTACATTTCTAGATTTTAATTTACATTCGGGTAAAACCGTAACAACACCATATTTATATTCTGGGATAAGTGTTGCTCATCACGATAATCATTATTTTTTAAATGGCATACAAACTTCAGAAAACACATCAAGTTGGGCATACGGTATCCCTATGGCTTTAGGTGTGAAATCCAACTTTTTAGGTAATATTATTTTAGGCATAGAAATTGGTGCACGTTATACGTTTTCAGATGAAATTGATGGCAGTGTTCCTGATGATGCATTTAGACAACAATTTAGATTTGGAAATATAAATAATAATGATTGGTATATGTTTTCGGGAATTACCCTAACATATACTTTTGGATTAAACCCCTGTTATTGCGTAGAATAAAATGAACTTAAAAGAAAACATACTTAGTAAAACATTACCTAAACACATTGCCATTATTATGGATGGAAATGGGCGTTGGGCAAAACAACAAGGTATGTTACGTGCTTTTGGGCATGAAAACGGAACTAAATCTGTACGTGAAACCGTTGAAGCTTGCGCAGAAATTGGCATTGAATGCTTAACACTTTATGCATTTTCAACTGAAAATTGGAACAGACCAAAACTAGAGGTAAAAACTTTGATGCGCCTTTTAGTGTCTTCATTAAAAAAAGAAATAGATACACTTCAAAAAAACAACATAAAACTCTCAGCCATTGGTAATTTAAATACATTGCCAAAAAAGGTTTTTAAAGAATTAAATGAAGTTATTGAAAAAACAAAGAACAATAACAAAATGACTTTAACACTTGCTTTAAGCTATGGTTCGCGCGAAGAATTGCTAAACACTGTTAAAGAAATTAGTATTAAAGTTAAAAATAATATAATTTCGCCCGATAAAATTGATGAATCAATTATAAATGAGCATCTTTACACGCAAAATTTACCGGATGTAGATTTGCTTATTAGAACCAGTGGTGAACAACGAATAAGTAACTTTCTACTTTGGCAAATTGCATATGCCGAATTATACTTCACTAGTATACTTTGGCCAGATTTTACAAAGCAACATTTGTATGAAGCTATTATTGAATATCAAAAAAGAGAACGACGATTTGGGAAAACAAGTGAACAACTTAGCTAATATATTGCCTTTAACAACATATTTAAAATACTGTTTAGCAGTATTGCTTATTGCATGTAGTTTTAATTTACAAGCGCAAGAAACACCCTATAATACTGGTAAAAAATATACTTTAGGAGGTATTACTGTTTCTGGAAACACCAACTTTAGCGAACAAACTATAGTTACCTATTCTGGCTTAAGAAAAGGTAAGGAAATGAAAATTCCAGGTGAAGATATTAGTAATGCCATAAAAAAACTTTGGAATTCTAACCTATTTAGCGATATAGAAATATACATTACTAATATTGAAGATGATGTAGCCTATTTAGAGATTAGACTATCCGATTTACCACAACTTAACGAGTTAAAAATTAACGGTGTTAAAAAAAGCAAAATAGAAGGTATTACTAAAGAGAATAAACTAAATAAAGGCGTAAAAATAACCGAAAACCTAATTACAACCACAAAAAACTTTCTTACAAAAAAGTACAAAAAAGAAGGTTTTTACAACTCAAAAATCCTCATTAACACTATAGAAGTTAAAGATTCTATTAAATCTTCTAAAGTCAATATGGTATTGAATATAGATAAAGGAACTAAAGTTAAAGTTAAAGACATTACTTTTAGTGGCAATACTGTTTTAAGTAGCAAAAAGCTTCGAAAAAGCATGAAAAATACGAAACAAATAAATCGTCTTCGTGTTTTAAAACGCTCAAAATATATCGATTCAGCTTATCAAAAAGATTTAACAAAAATAATAGATAAATACAAAGAAAATGGTTATCGTGATGCTCGTATTTTATCTGATAGTTTAATTGTTAATGATGACAAAACCATTTCACTTCAAATAAATGTAAAAGAAGGCGAACAATATACTTTTGGAGATATTACATTTATTGGGAACACTGTTTATACTGACCAACAATTAAGTCGAATATTACGTATTAGAAAAGGCGACACCTATAATGGTATATTATTAGAAAAGCGAATTGCTGATAATTCTAAACCTGATGCAGATGATATTACAAATTACTATCAAAATTTCGGGTACTTATTCTCAACAATAAACCCTGTTGAAGTTAATGCAAGTGGAAATGTTATTGACATGGAAATTAGAATATCTGAAGGAAAACCAGCTTATTTTAATAATGTTTCAGTTGTTGGTAATGAGAAAACTAACGACCACGTAATATATAGAATGCTACGTACAAGACCAGGACAACTTTATAGTAAACAAAATGTTGTACGTTCAGTTAGAGAACTTGGGCAATTAGGCTTTTTTGATGCACAAGAAATTTCTCCAAACTTTAATAATCCTAATCCATCTGAAGGAACGATTGACATGGAATATTCTGTTAAGGAAACAGGATCAAGTCAAATAGAGTTGCAAGGTGGTTATGGTGGTGGTGGTTTCATAGGTACTTTAGGACTTTCATTTAATAACTTCTCTATAAAAGACATCTTTAAAAAAGACGCTTATAAGCCAATACCAATGGGAGACGGGCAAAAATTATCACTCCGTTTGCAAGCAAGTCGTTTTTATCAAACTTATAGTTTTTCATTTTCAGAACCTTGGTTAGGAGGTAAAAAACCAGTACAATTTTCAACATCTATATCACATACTAAACAGTTTTTATATAATTACCAAACTAGAAAGGCTGATAAAAGTAGAAGTTTTAATATCACTGGTATCACAATTGGTTTAGCAAAACAATTAACTGTGCCAGATGATTATTTTATTTTATCTCAAGCCATTAGTTTTCAGCACTATGATTTAAAAAACTATAATACAGGTTTATTCACCTTTGGTAATGGTAGCTCTAGAAATCTATCGTACACAGTTGGATTAAGTAGAAATAATACGCGTATAGATCCTATTTTTCCAACAGGAGGTTCTAGTTTTGGAATTACAGCAAAATTTTCTGCACCATATTCTTTATTTAATAATGTCGATTACAAAGCTCTTAAAGATGAAAGAGATGCTAAAGAGCTTATTAAAGCTGATGCAACTAATACATCCTTTGCAAAAACTCAAGCTTCAGATAGAATTAGTGAAATCGATCAAGAACGCTACAAATGGTTAGAATTCTACAAAGTAAACTTTAAAGGTGACTGGTACACAGAGGTTGTTAAAAATTTAGTTTTAAAACCAAGTATAGAATTCGGATTTTTAGGAGCTTATAATAACGATAGAGGTATTATTCCTTTTGAACGTTTCTTTGTTGGTGGTGATGGTTTAGGCAGCTACAGTTTAGATGGTAGAGAATCAATAGCTTTACGTGGTTACCCTAATCAATCGCTTTCAAATCAAGATGGCGGAACAATCTATAATAAATTCTCATTAGAGTTACGTTACCCAATTACATTAAAAGCTTCTGCAAAAATATATGCTTTAGGCTTTTTAGAAGGCGGTGCGTCTTATAACAGTTTTAAAGATTATAATCCGTTTAACTTAAAACGTTCTGCTGGTTTAGGTATTCGTATTTTTATGCCAGCATTTGGTTTATTAGGTATAGATTTTGGTCATGGATTTGATTCTTTACCAGGAGAATCTGTTAAACATGGTTGGGAAACTCACTTTATTATTGGGCAACAATTCTAACTTTGGCACGATATTTTCTAATAACATTTTGATGATTTGAACTAAGAATTGAAATTTTTAAGATTAAAATTCGTTAATTTTGAAAATACAATTCAAAAAATGACAAGATTCAAAAAAAAACAATCATTTGTCGATTTTAGAATTTATAAGTCAATAAATTATAAAAATATTAAACAGATGAAAATAAAAGTTCTTTTTTTACTGACATTAGTGTTTGCATTAAGCCTTTCCGCACAAGCCCAACGTGGCGTAAGAATTGGTTATATAGACACCGAATATATTTTAGAGAACGTTCCAGAATATCAAGAAGCAACATCTCAATTGAATGATAAAGCCAACAAATGGAAAAATGAAATTGAAGTTAAGTTAAGTGTTATTGAACAAAAGCGAAAAAATTTAAGCAATGAAAAAGCGCTTTTAACTAAAGAACTTATTGACGAACGCGAAGAAGATATAATTTTTGAAGAAAACGAAATTTTAGATTATCAACAAAAACGTTTTGGTCCAAATGGTGATTTAATGATTCAGAAAAAGCAATTAATGCAGCCCATACAAGATCAAATTTTTGCAGCAGTACAAGATATAGCGGCAAGTAGAAAGTATGATTTTATTTTTGATAAATCTGCCGATGTTGTTATGTTGTATTCAGCAAAACGATTCGATTTAAGCGAACAAATATTAAGAAGTATAACTAAAGCATCAAAACGTAAACAGGTACAAACAAAAGCAGAACGAAAAGCTGCGGAGGACGAGGAATTAGTTCCAGAAATTAATTACGAACTTGAAGAACGTCAAAAAATATTAGATGATAAAAAAGCTGCAAGAGAAAGTGCTATAGAGAAACGTAAACAAGAAGTTTTAGATGTACGCGAAGCTAAGAAAAAAGAAGCTGAAGCAAGACGTCAAAAAACAATAGAAGACCGCGAAAAAGCGAAGCAAGCAAAAATAGATGCTAGAAAAAAAGCAACTGGAACAGTAGAAAAAGGCACTAATGATGGAAAAACAAAAACCCAAGCACAATTAGTAGAAAAAAGAAGACAACAAAAATTAAAAGAAAGAGAAGTTAGAAAAAAAGCTTTAGAAAATAGGAAGAAACAAATTTTAGCAGACCGTCAAAAAAAGCAAGACAGTATAAACAACAATTAATAAATTATAACACACAAATACTATTTAAAAATGAAACAATTTAAAACTCTTTTATTAGCAACAGCATTATGTATAGGCGCTGTAAGTTTTACACAGGCGCAAAGTAAAGTTGCACATATAAATACGCAAGAATTAATTACTGCTATGCCAGAAATGAAAACTGCACAAGCAGATTTAGAAACTTTAAGTAAAACATACCAAACCGATATTCAAGCTATGGCTACTGAGTTTCAAAACCTAATAAAACAATATGACGCTGAAGCTTCTACAAAAACCGATGAAGAAAATGCAAAAAGGGGGCAAGAAGTTCAAGAAAGACAACAACGTATTCAGCAATTTCAAGCTGAAGCACAACAACACTTACAAAAAAAGGAACTTGAGTTATTGCAGCCTATAACTGAAAAAGCAAAAGCTGCTATTTTAAAAGTGGCTAAAGCACAAGGTTTTGATTACGTTTTAGACTCTGCCCAAGGCGTTATGATTATGTCTGAAGGTAAAAATCTACTTGATGATGTTAAAAAAGAATTAGGCATCTAAAAAATTACTTTAAATAAAATTATTATAAAGCTGCTTTTTACAAGGCAGCTTTTTTATTTTTGCAATACTTATGAGTAAACAACCTATTGGTATTTTTGATTCTGGTGTTGGAGGCACTTCTATTTGGAAAGAAATTCATAATCTTTTACCGAATGAAAATACTATATACTTAGCAGATAGCATTAATGCGCCTTATGGACCAAAAGGAAAAAAAACCGTTACGGATTTAAGTATTAAAAACACTGAATTGCTTCTTGAAAAAGGTTGTAAACTTATTATTGTGGCGTGTAATACGGCAACTACAAATTCTATAGATTACTTACGAAAAAATTATAAAGTACCATTTATTGGTATTGAACCTGCTATAAAACCTGCCGCATTACAAACTAAAACTAATGCTATTGGTATTCTGGCAACCAAAGGCACATTAAGTAGCACATTATTTTCTATAACTTCTGGATTATTTGCTAGCGATGTAACTGTTGTTGAGCAAATAGGTGAAGGCATTGTTCCTCTTATTGAAAAGGGTAAGTTATATTCTGATGAAATGAAAGGCTTACTTAAACTTCATTTAAAACCTATGATTGATGCCAATATTGATTATTTGGTTTTGGGATGTACGCATTACCCTTATCTAATACCTTTATTAGTTGATTTATTACCCAAAAATGTAAAAATTATAGATTCTGGTGAAGCTGTTGCACGACAAACTAAAACTGTTTTAGAACAACATGATTTACTTAATACAGAAACTTTACGTTCTAAAAAAGAGTTTTATACTAATGGAAATCCTAATGTTATGAAATCACTTTTAAATAGTGAATTTAATGTGAGTTATTTAGATTTTTAACTCTTGTCATTGCGAATCACGCTTTTTTTGCGTGATGTGGCAATCTGTTTCTCGATGATGAGATTATCACGTCGCTTCTCTACTCATAATGACAGTTTAAAAGATATAACGGAGAGTGCGACCAAAAGGTAACTCCCAAACACTATTCTTTAAACCAACCCGAATATTTTATGTAGTTATTAGCGATTCTGTCTATTTCGCCTGAAATTAATTCTTGACTTATATCTTTTACTTTTTTTGCTGGTACACCTGCGTAAATACTACCTGCTTCTACCCGAGTGTTTTGAGTAACCACTGCACCAGCGGCGATAATACTGTTACTTTCTATTACGCAATCGTCCATAATAATGCTACCCATACCAACCAAAACGTTGTCGTGAATGGTGCAACCGTGTACAATGGCGTTGTGCCCAATTGACACGTTATTGCCGATAGTTGTAGGTGATTTTTGGTAGGTGGCGTGAATTACCGCTCCGTCTTGAATATTTACCTTATTGCCCATTTTTATGTAATGTACATCGCCACGAATTACGGCACTAAACCAAACACTACATTGATTCCCCATAATGACATCGCCCACTATAGTTGCGTTTTCGGCTATATAACAATTGTCTGGTATTTGTGGTGATTTTCCGTTTACTGGTTTTATTATTGGCATAACTAATTCCTTTGAAAAAAAGGAATCTCTTTGTTATTTTAAGAGTATTCCTTATTATTAATGTTTATTGTTTTCTATGATGAGATTCCTGTCTTTGCAGGAATTTATTATTTAAAGTATGATAATAAGTCTGATTTTTTTGAAGCTGACACCATAATTTCTTTTCCGTTACTTAGTATTACGCTTCCTCCTTTTCCTTTCTGGTATTTTACAACTTCGTTTACGTTTACTAAATACGATTTATGTACGCGTGCAAAACTAGCATGGTTTAAGGCTTCTTCAAAATATTTAAGTGTTTTACTTACTAATTTCTTTTTGTTATTGTTAAGATATATTTCAGTGTAATTATCGTCTGCTTTACAATACAAAATATCGGATGTATTTAAAACCTCAAATCCGTTTTGTTGCGGAATGGTAATTTTACCGTTTACGATATTCGTTTTTGGTATTAAAATTTCGTCTTGAAGCGCGTCTTCTTTTGTTTTTATTTCGGCTACATAATCGACTGCTTTTATAAGCTCGTCTATAGAGATGGGTTTCATTAAATAATAAGACGCATGTGCATTTAGCGCATCTATTGCATAATGATTGTATGCGGTTACAAATACGGTTTCGAAATTAACATCACCAACTTTATCGAGTAAATCGAAGGCATTTCCATAGGGCATTTCTACATCTAAAAACACCAAATCTAAATCGTTATTTCGTATTAAAATCAATGCTTCATCTATATTTGAAGCTTCGCCTAAAATTATCACATTTGGACAGTATTTTTTGAGGTAGTTTTTTAAAATTTCTCTACTAGTTTCTTCGTCTTCAACTATTATTGAGGTTAGTTTCATTTAGTCCTTTTTAAGTGTTACAACTACTTTTGTTCCTGCATCTTCTTCATCTTGAAAATCGTCAATAAACACATCTACTTTATCTTTATACATATCGTTTAAAATAGATACACGTTTTTTTATATTACCCATTCCTTTTGAGTTCTGTTTTTGCTGATGTTCGGTTTTTAAAGCTTTAGACTTTTTTCTTCCAATACCGTCATCTGTAATGGTAATACTAATTTCATCTGCTTTAGTTTGTGTAATGGAAATTTCTAAATGTCCTTTTGACTTTTTATACCTTAATCCATGCCAAACCGCATTTTCAATATAGGGTTGCAATAACATTGGCGGAATTACAAATTCATTTATCTTAATATCATCATCAATAGTAATGTTATAATCGAATTTATCTTGAAACCTAAAATGCTCTAATTTGGTATATAATTGTATTAATTCAATTTCCTTTTCTAAAGGAATAGAATCTACTTCACTATTTTCTAAAACGGCTCGCATTAATAATGAAAAATCTGTAAGATATTTATTTGCAGCTCTTTCATCATTAGATGCAATAAAACTATTGACAGAATTTAAAGCATTAAAAATAAAATGTGGATTCATTTGGCTACGCAGACTTTTTAACGCCAACAAATTATTAGCTAAACGCTGTTGCTTGATATACTTAAACATTAAAAAAGCGACAATTAACAGTAATAAAACACCGCCAATTAGTGAATAAATAATTAATTTTTGGCGTCTTGCTTGCTCTGTATTAAGTTGATATTTACTTTCAGATAATTCTCTATCACTTTCTAGACTTAAAATCCTGTTTTGTTTGTTTGCAATGTCTTTTCTAAAACGTGCTGCTTGCGATATTTCCTGCTCTTTTTTAATGTATAATTTATCTACTAAATCTGTATACGCTTTATAGGTAGTTAGTGCTTTATTATAATCACCAATACTTTCATAAAGCTCAGAAAGTTTTCTAGTAGCGTCCTTTCCTACTATTAAATCTGCTTTAACATTCGCTTCCTCAATACTTTTTTCTAAATATGGTATCGCATTTTCAAAATCGTTTTGTAAAGCATATGCATTCCCAATTTTATAGTTCTGTTTTTGTGATGTTAACGAACTTTCATTATCAAAAACCGAGTCGCTTTCAATTTCATTTATATCGTCTAAAGCTTCTTTTCTTAATTCTATTTCAGCTTTATAATCATTTAAATTATTTCTAAAATTGGCTACTTTAATCTTTTCTTCAACACCTCGTTTTATATTTTGTGTGCTCGCAAGTTTTAATGATTGGTTAAAAAATATTTTTGCCTTTTGTGGTTCTCCTTTAGCTACATAGATTTGAGCTAATTTAGAGTTTAAGTCAATAATTTTAGGCGAGATTAAATGTTTTTGAGCAACTTTTAATCCTTCGTTATAGGCATTTATTGATGCATCAAACATATTGGTATTTAAATACACATCGCCCAAACCTTCATATAACGTTACCAATTGCCAATTGGATAATTCTTTTTCATTAATATTATTAAACGTTGATATACTTTCTTGATAATTTTTATTACTAAAATAAGCCTTTGCGAGTTTCAATTCAACTTCATTAGTTGAAATACTTTGACTACTAATTCTATAATTTGAAACTGCTAAATCGTACTGTTTCCAATACATATAAATATCGCCTAAAACCTCATAAGCTTCACTGTTTTCTTTAGTCGAATTACTTTCAGAAAGTGCATCTGTTATATATTGAATACTTTTTTTAGCATCTGTTTTTAAATGTGTTTCGGCCGAATCTATTAACGATTCAAATGCTTGTATATTTTGTTTTCTTTTATAAATCCTACTAGATTCTTCAGTTTCATTTGGTTGCACTTTAACTTTAATACGTTCATTATTTTTTATAATATAATATATGGTTTCAAAATCTGCATGCCTAATAATAAGCTCGTCACCTTTAACAACTTCAATTCTAAATTCCCCTAAAATATCTGTAGATGTATACGCACCACCGCTAATTTCAATATTTACATTGGGTATAGGTTTATTGGTGTCACTTTCAATAATTGACCCGCGAACTGTAAATTTGTTTTCTACTTTTAAAAAACTATTGTTTTCCTGCGCAAATAAAAAACTAACGTTTAAAACCATGCATAAAAACCCAATATATTTTACAACTGTATTCATGTATTACTTTATAATAGATAAACTTACGCACTTTACTTGGTTTATTAAAATGAAGGTTTTACAATTTGAGGCGTTTTACGTGTAATAAAGATGAGTTTACACATTCAAACGTATAGTTCACTCAATCAATCTATGGTTTTACTCATTCTGTTTTTTCTAAGAAATAAGTTGGTTCTAGTTTTACATCGAATCAAAAAAGCAAACAAAATATCATGAACATTCCAAAACATTTCTCATTCATTGTTCTTTTTATCACAGCAATTTCATTTTCTCAAAATGGTAATAAGAATTTTATCGACCAACCATACATTGAGGTAACAGGACAAATTGAAACTGAAATCATTCCTAATGAGATTTATTTAAATATTGTTATAAATGAAAAAGACAAAAAAGGAAAAATAAGTGTTGAAGCACAAGAAAATCAAATGATTACCATTTTAAAATCACTTAACATTGATTTAAACAAGAATTTTACTATTCTTGATTTTAATGGTTATTACCAAAGAAAATTCTTGTCTGGGAATGAAGTAACAAAGACTAAGCGTTATCAGCTTATTATAAACGATGGAGAAACACTTGGAAAAATTTATCAATCTTTAGATAGAATTGATATTTCAAATATTTCAATTGTAAAAACAAGTCATTCTGATATTGAAAAAATTACAAGAGAAACAAAACTTAAAGCTCTAAAAGTTGCCAAAGAAAAAGCTAACGATTATGCCACTGCAATTAATCAAACTATTGGAAAAGCTTTATTTGTTCAAGAACAGTTTCAAAATAATTTAAGCAGTTTATATGGAGTAGCTAACGAAATAACCGCTAGAGGTTATTCAAGTATTTATGGCTCTAGAGCTAAACAAGAAAAAATTCAAAATCTAAACATTAAATCAATCACAATTACCGCTACTATTTCAGCAAAATTCATTTTAAATTAAAAAGAAAAAATTATGAAAACATCAATTAAAACAATCATTTTAGGCTTATCGCTAATTGCATTTATATCATGCAATGCAAACAATAAAAAGAAAAATATTAATTATGCACAATCCAAAATTGTAAATCACGAACCTGACAAACAATACATTAAAGTAGCACTTTTACTAGACACTAGTAATAGCATGGACGGTTTAATAGACCAAGCCAAAGCACAACTTTGGGATATTGTAAATGAATTATCTTACGCTAGATGCGACAACAGAAAACCCAATTTACAAATTGCTTTATATGAATATGGTAATGACCGATTAAATAGTGATGAAGGGTATATTAAACAGGTTTTAGCTTTTAGTAGCGATTTAGATGAAATCTCTAAAGAGTTATTTTCCTTAACCACAAATGGTGGCGAAGAGTATTGCGGGCAAGTAATACAAACCTCATTAAATCAATTAAAATGGGGAAATAACCCAGACGATTTAAAACTTATTTTTATTGCAGGAAACGAACCTTTTACTCAAGGCAGAGTTAATTACAAAGATGCTTCAACAGATGCCAAAGAAAAAGATGTAACCATTAACACTATTTTTTGTGGCGATTTCAATCAAGGAATTTCTACCAATTGGAAAGATGGAGCAAGATTGACAAACGGAAATTATATGGCAATAAATCAAAACCGTACTACAGTTCATATTGTATCTCCTTATGATGATGATATTCTAATTTTAAATAGAAAATTAAATAAAACTTATGTGACTTACGGAAGTATTGGAAGACAAAAAATGGCACTCCAAGCGGAACAAGACGCCAATGCAGTAGGTTATAGTAAGGCTAATGCAGTAAGTAGAACGGTTAGTAAAAGCTCTCATTTATATAAAAACAAAACTTGGGATTTGGTTGATGCTGAAGAAGAAAAAGATTTTAGATATGATAATTTAAAAGAAAGTCAATTACCAGAAGAATTAAAAGGAAAATCAACTATCGAAATAAAAACTTATGTATCAAAAAAACGTAAAGAACGTGAAAACGTTCAAAAACAAATTCAAGAATTAAACGCTAAGCGTAAACAATACATTCTAGAACACAAAACAGAAAAGTCTAACGGCTTAGAAAATGCCATGACAAAAGCCATTAAAGAACAAGCAAAAAGGAAAAAATATACTTGGAATTAATCTAAAAAAAGAGGCTCGTAAAACAAGCCTCTTTTTTTAATTTACTGCAGGGCAGTTACATTCAAATTTCTTTCGTCTACACCCAAAATTAAATCCCAGTGTTAGTTGATGGAAACCACCATTTGTAAAAACAACTGAGTTTGATTGATGTGTATATGTGTATGCAAACATAAATTGGTTATAATCTACTCCTAAAATAGGTGTTATTTGTTGTAGCTTTTGGCTACTTATTCCGCCAGAACCATCTAAAAATTCAGCACCATCTAAACTTGTTCTATATGAAACACCTCCCCAAATTTTACCAAAGTCCATTTGCTTGTATGCTTTTGCATTAATATCAATTGAAGCTTCACCTGTGCCATCTTTATATTGAAACATTAAAGAAGGTTCGTAACTCCATTCACTTCCAAACTTGCTAAATACACCTCCAATAGAAAATAAATAGCGTCTTAAATTACTAGTTATTTCAATATCATTATTAACTCCTGCATTTTTCAATACATTTTTAACCGTTCCATGTGCATAATAATCTAGGAAATGATAAGAAAATCCGAAATCAATATTAAAATTAGTTTCATTCTGTACAATTCCATCAATTATTGGGTCAGGTCCATCAAACAAAAAAGTAGTTTCATCCAACTTATACTGAATAAATCCTACGCTCAAACCAAATGATAACATATTTAAATCCACTTCATTTCTAGAAAACAACAAATGATGTGCATAAGTTACATAAGCTCCTGTTTGCGAATGATATCCGTTTTTATCAGTATATAAAATACCACCTATTGCAGATTGTGTTTCTCCAATTCTTCCATTTAAACTTAAAGTTAAAAGTTTTGGTGCATCATCGTGACCAAACCATTGCTGACGTGCAGTCATTCTAACTTTAGAACAGTTAGCAATTCCAGCCATAGATGGATGAATTAAATAATAATTATCTGTTAAGTAATCTGTATATATTGGCAACCCTTCTTGCGAAGTTGCAATGCTAGTGAAGAACACCGCAATTGCTACCATAAAAATATTTTTCAATTTCATATTCTAATTTTATCTTTTTAAAGAAAAATGTGATTTAAATTCTTTTTGTGTACCATCATCAAATGGCTCATTGTATTTTACAACAAACCAATAATCACCAGTAGGAATTTTATTTCCATTAAATGTTCCGTCCCAACCTGTTCCATTTGCTTTTAATTGTTTTAGCAACTTCCCGTATCTATCAAATATATAAATTTCTGAATTTGGCTGTGTTGCTATTCCTTTAATATTCCAAGTATCATTTATTCCATCTCCATTAGGTGTGAAATACTTAGGATAGTCAATTATAATTTGTACTTCTGAAATTTCATTACAATTTAACAAATCACGTACATATACTGTATGCTCACCTCCCGTTAATCGTTCAAATACGTTTTCACTCTGCCAAAGACCAGAATCTAACCTGTACTCATATTCCCCAACACCTATAACTGTAACTTCTATAATATTATTGTTTGAAAATGATGTGCTTAATAATTCAACAGAAATACTTTCTGGTGGATATGAACCTACTAGTGATGTACTGGCAGGAATTCTACAACCTGTTGCAATATTAGTTGCAAATACTGTGTAATTTCCAACAACTGTTGGTGTATATACTGCATCAGTAGCATTTGTAATTATGTTTCCTACTGGGTCAGCATTTACTTCA